>DAOUMQ010000224.1:0-4618 GCA_034410425.1 Dehalococcoidales bacterium
CTCTTTCTGCCGCTTTTATGCCCAGTATTACGCAGGCTCTGAAAGGTCATCCTCCCCGGTTAACTCGAGCATTTCCAGGATGCTCTCTATGTTTCTGAGCAGGTGGAGGCCCTTCCTGGTCACCCTGTAGGTTACCACCGGGTTTCCCACCGTCACTTTGGTGATAAGCCCCAGTTGCAGCAAGAAGCTGAGGTATTTTTGCAGCTGGCTGTAGCTCATGTTGGCGCTGTACATTATCTCGGTCTTGCCAGCTTCACCCAGCCTTAACATATCGGCGATTACTTCAATGCTGGACCTTCGGCGTTCTAACTTCATTAACTGTCTGCTATCTATTACTTTTGGGCTATTACTATAGAGCTATATCCTACTCTAGTTAAAGGGGGATTGTCAAGAGGCGGCTGTAAATCTGGCTAAAAGAGCCCCTGATACCAGCTGATGATGCTATTTCCCCAGAGCAGGGTGGCGATAGCCGCCAGGGAGAGGAAGGGGCCGAAGGGGATGGCCTCCTTGCGCTTCTTTATTTTAAAGCCGAGAAGGATAACGGCTACCACCCCGCCCAGAATTATCCCGATGAGCAGGGCGACCAGGACCAGGGGGAAGCCGGCGACCAGGCCGATTAGCGCCGCCAGCTTAACGTCTCCCCAGCCCATCCCCCCTCGGGAGATAATGACTATTAAAAAGAAGACCACCAGCCCGATGCCGCCGCCGATAGCCGCCTTCCCGATGAAGGGGACAATCTCTATATCGGGCAGGAAGATGCTAAAAGAAGCGCTGAGGAGCAGAGCCACCACCATCGCCGGGTAGACTATCTTGTTCAGGATAAGCCCCCGCTCCAGGTCAATAACCATAAGCACGATGAAAAGACAGCTGTAGAAGGCGGTAATAGCCAGCTCGGCGCTTAAGCCGTAGTTCCAGTAGAGGTAGCCGAAAAGAAGGCCGGTGCCGAGCTCCACCCAGAGTATGCGCCTGGGGATTCGGGCCTGGCAGTAGCGGCAGCGGCCGCGTAGCCACAGATAGCTGAAGACGGGAATCAGGTCCTTTGCCGCCAGGCGGCGCTGGCAGGAAGAGCAGTGGGAGGCGGGGAAAATCAGCGACTCGTTGGCGGGCAGGCGGTCGATGCAGACATTGAGGAAGCTGGCAACGGTCATCCCGACGAGGACGAAGATGACTATAAGAGCGGCTTCCATTACGCCCTCTATTTTCCACGCTTCGGCGGCTAAAGTCAATACAGCCAGGCAGTAGGAAAGTAATATTGACTTTTACTATCGGTCAAACTATACTTGGCTTTGACCGAGAAACTGTTTGGAGCCGTAAAATGGCAGAAGTGAGCCAGCCGACGGGCGATAACCCCAAGACAGCCAAGACCCCACCAGCCGCCAGAGGGGTAGGGAATGAAGGGGTGAAGAAACTGGTGGCCGAGCTGCTGGCGGGGAGGATTGTCGACATCAGGCCGAAGCTTGATTTCACCAGCGAGCTGGGCTTCGGCTACCCGGTGGTGGAGCAGGCCTTAAAGCTCAAGAGCGGGGAAGTATTAGCCATTCTGGAGTCACTGGTCGACAAGGACACGCTGGTAAGGAACTTCTTTGACAGACTGCTCCGCTGCCCCCAGTGCCGCTCGGTGAATATAAGACCCTACAGCTGTTGCCCCCAATGCGGCTCGGGGAACTTTGCCCGGGGGCGCGTCTTTGAGCACCTCTCCTGCAAGTTCGGCGGGCTGGAGGACGAGTTCGTTTCCGGTGAGGGCTATGTCTGCCCCCGCTGCGGCGTGGAACTGCGCATCGGCGGTGGTGACTACCAGAGCCTGGGCTTGATGTGCAAGTGCTACGATTGCTCCGAGATATTCAGCCAGCCGGAGATACAATGGCGCTGTCTGAAGTGCGATGCCCTCACCCCCCAGGATAGAATCGAAGAGGTAATTATCTATTCTTATAGTTTCAACGAGGCCAAGAGGGGCTGGCTGGAGTTCGAGGTCAAGCCCAAGGCCCAGCTCATAGAGTCTTTGAAGCGGCTCGGCTACGAAGTAAAGGAAGACGCTATTGTTAAGGGCCGTTCCGGGGCGGAGCACAGCATAGATATTATGGCCACCAAGGACGACGGCATCGTTGTCCATGATATCGCCATCGGCATTAAGGTAGCCAGCGAGGCCATAGAGCTGGGAGAGGTGTGCGACTTTGACGACAAGGTCTATGATATCGGCATTCACGATAAAGTCCTGGTCGTCCTCCCCGGGTTGACCAAGGAAGCCGAGAACTTCGCCAGCCAGCAGAGGATAAAGGTGCTCGAGATTAAGGGCCTGGAGACATTGCTGGCCGGCAGCGCCGCCAAGCCCGCCGTGGAAGCGCCCAAAGAGCCCTTTACCTTTAAGTCCAAAGCCCAGCTCATAGAATACTTAAAGCGGCGCGGCTACGAGGTAAAGGAGAAGGCCAGGGTTAGCGGCCGCTCCGGGGCGACGCATGAGATAGATGTACTGGCTACCAGGGATGACGGCATCGTTGTCCATGATATTGCCATCGGCACCGAGGCGGCTAAGGGAGAGGTGGGACTGGACAAGGTATTCGCCTTTGATAATAAGGCCTATGATATAGGCATCATGGACAAGGTCTTCATCGCCGTTCCCGGGCTGGCCAAGGAAGCCAGCCAGTTCGCCCAGAGGCAGAGAATCAAGGTCTTTGAAGCCAAGGAACTATAAGCCCTCTTGAGCTAGCCCCTTATTTAGACGCTATTTCCAGCCTTTTTAAGCCCTCCAACCATTACTATTGGACTACTGACAGAAAAAGCCTCCCATTATTAGCCCCATATGACTATACGTTATCACCGCTAACCATTACTAATGGACCATTGACCCTAAAAGGGGCAGATTATATCATGAACATACCTAACAATAGTTAGGCTAAATTGAGTCTAAATAACCAAGAAGGGAGGTGACAAATGAGACTCAAGAGGTTATTCAAGAGCTTTCGCTATGGCGAGAAGGGTTTCACCCTGATTGAGTTACTGGTGGTGATCGCTATCCTCGGTATCCTGGCGGCAATAGTAGTGCCTAACTTTGGCCGATTCTTCGGTCAGGGCCAACAGGAGGCTTGCGACATTGAAGCACGTATGGTGACGACAGCTACCATGGCCTATGTTGCCGAGGTTCACGCCTGCCCCACGGCCATTGCCAACCTGGCTAACTACTTTGAGGGCGGCGTAGGCGACATTGATGGCACCTACACCTTTGCCGGGACCTATCCCGACTGCACCGTAACTCAGACAGCTTGTCCGTAAATCCTAGCCATCTAAAACTAGCCAGGTACTCATTTGTAATCATAGCTAGAGGGCTTCGAAGCCCTGGCTGATAGCAAAGCTAACTGGAAAAGCTTATTGGTGAGGTTATCTTTTCAGGCCTTGCCAATAGGCTTTTCTGTTATTATCGGCTTGTCGCCTGAGGGGAAAAGGTGCCTTTAGTGGGGGGAGTAATTATTGGGGAGAGGGTTGGTGCGGATTTAAGCGGTGGTTATTGTTTGACCTCGACCTTGCCGATGAGCTTTTCCACTTCCTGGCGGTCGTTGCAGTTAGCGAGCAGGACTTCACCGGTGATGGTCCCTTTAAGATAGAGGTTGACCAGAGATTCGTCCAGTGTAATCATGCCTATTTCGCGGTGGGTGCGGATTACATTGGGCAGCTGGTAGATTTTGCCCTCACGGATGAGGTTCCTCACCGGCGGGTTGGCCAGCATAATCTCGACGGCGGCAATCCTGCCCTTACCGTTAGCCCGCGGTACCAGCACCTGGCATAACACCCCAATGAGCAGAGAAGCTAACCGCGTCTGGGCCAGGTGGCGCTCATCGGGGGGGAAGAGGTCTATTACCCTCTCCATGGCTTGAGTGGCGCTGGGGGCGTGACCGGTGGTCAGCACCAGGTGGCCGGTCTCGGCTATGGTAAGCGCCGCCGCCGCCGTATCCAGGTCCCTCATCTCACCAACCAGAATCACATCGGGGTCCTGCCTCAGGACGTGCTTTAAGGCGGCGGCAAAGGACATGGTATCGCTGCCTAACTGGCGCTGGGTTATAGCGCAATTTTTACTGGCGTGGACGTATTCTATGGGGTCTTCAATAGTGACTATGTGGCGGCTTTCATTGATGTTCAGGTGGTTAATCATAGCCGCCAGGGTGGTGCTCTTACCACTGCCGGTAGGTCCGCTAACTATTACCAGCCCTCTCGGCTTCATGGCCAGCTCCGTGCATATCGCCGGCAGCTCCATCTCGTCTATGGTGGGGACTTCCGGGGGCAAAAGGCGCAGGGCAAGGCTGATAGCCCCGCGTTGCTGGGCGGCGTTGCAGCGTATATGGCCGATATCGGGCAGGATATAGCCAAAATCGAGCTCCAGGTTCTTTGCGAAGTCCTCCCTTTGCTCGGCGGTGGTTATCTGGTTGAAAGCCTGGTTTATATCGTCCTCGCTGAGCGGTGCGGCGCTGTCTACTGGCGTTAGCGAGCCGTCAATGCGCAGCAATGGCGGGCTGGAGACAACCAGGTGCACATCCGAGGCCGCCTTTGACTTGGCTGTATAAAGTAGAGCAAAAATATCCACTTCTCTTATTCCTCGGGTTCCAGGAGAATCTCAAAGTCAAAGCCGGTG
>DAOUMQ010000225.1:0-2914 GCA_034410425.1 Dehalococcoidales bacterium
CTTATGACGACAAGGGCATCTTTGAGGTTTTCGCCACCCTGGGCAAGTCCGGCGGTTGCGCCTCGGCGCAGCTCGAAGCCACCTGCCGCCTGATAACGCTGGCGCTTCGCTCTGGGGTAGATGTTACCATGGTGGTCAAGCAGTTGCGGGGTATCCGCTGTCCTAACATCGCCTGGGAGGAGGGCCAGTCCATCCTCTCCTGCGCCGACGCTATTGCCAGCGTTCTGGAGAAGCACATTAGTAGCGAGGCTAAGCCCCAGGTTGAGGACTACGGCTTGGTCAAGAACCTGGCCGGGCAGTGCCCGGATTGCGGCAACCTGCTGGTCTATCAGGAGGGGTGTTATATTTGCCCTTCCTGCGGGTATACCAAGTGCTAGGGTCTTTCTTCCCACCCAGCCCGCCCAAAAGGGTTTCACCCTCTTAGACTCTTTTTCATCCCCTTATCCCCCCGCCTGGGGGGAGGAGGAAGAAAGTGTTAGAAGCGGAGCTTATATGGGTGGGTTTGGGTGGGCAGTAGAACTTTGGAACCTCTCTCCGTTACGGGTCAGGGTGGGACGCAAAACATCCTTTTAAAACACTTTTCCCATCCCCCTTTTTAATCTTTTCCCGCCCACCGCCCTTCTTGAGGAAGCCCCTCCCCCTTTGGTAAAGGGGGATTAAGGGGGATTTTCTCCCCCTAATCGCAATTTTACCTCAAAGCCTATATAATGGGACGGCATGGCCGGAAAAGAAAAAATTCACCAGCTAATCAAGGTGGCGCTGGGGGAGGCGCCAGCCGATTTAGCCATAGTCAACGGCTCCATAGTCAATGTCTACTCCGGAGAGGTGCTGGACGGGGACGTCCTTATCAAGGGGGACAGGATAGCCTCTGTAGGCAAAGATACGGGAAAGGCTATCGGCCCCAAAACCAGGGTCATTGACGCTAAAGGTAAGACGCTGATACCCGGGCTCATCGATGGCCACACCCATATCGACACCATCTATTGCACCAGCGAGCTGGTGAGGTATGCCATCAAGGGGGGCACCACCACCATCATCACCGAGACGGCCAATATCGGCTGCGCCCTGGGCTACGAAGCGGTTGTTGAATTCTTGGAATCCACCCAAGACCAGCCGATAAAGATCCTGGCCACCGCCCCGCCCATGGTCACCATAAGCCCGGTAACCGAGGAGCACGCCCTCAGCGTCGGCCAACTGCGCCAATTGCTACGAAGAAAAGAAGTTATCGGCCTGGGCGAGCCTTACTGGGGGGAGGTGGTGAATGGCAACCAGAGAGTCCTTGACCTTATCGCCGAGACCATAAAACAGGGCAAGAAGGTCGACGGCCACAGCGCCGGCGCCAGCGGTAAAAAGCTGCAGGCCTATGTCGCCGCCGGCGTTTCTTCCTGCCACGAGCCTATTACCGCCGAAGAAGTCATGGAGAGGCTGAGGCTGGGGCTTTTCGTCTTGCTCAGGGAGGGGGAGATAAGGAGGGAGCTGGAGGCCGTCTCCGCCTTGAAGGATGAAGGTGTTGACTTAAGCCGGCTGGCGATAGCCACCGATGGTTTAGGCCCGAGGCACCTTATCAACGACGGCTATATGGACTTCGTGGTGCAGAAGGCGATTGACCTTGGCTTTCCCCCGCTTCAGGCGGTGCAAATGGCGACGATAAATGTCGCCCGGCGCTTTGCCCTGGATGATGTTATCGGCGGCATTGCCCCGGGCAAGTACGCCGACATCGTTGTTGTCCCGAGCTTGAAGACCATCAGGGCCGAGTATGTTATCAGCAATGGGCGTCTTGTCTTCCAGGATGGCGAGCTGCTGGTTTCATCCCGCAAACACGAATACTCCCCATCCATTCTAAAGAGCCTGAAGCTAAACAAAGACTTTAACGCCGTGGACTTCGCTGTCCCGGTAGAGGGTGGTCATGAGGTAAAGGTCAGGCTCATCGACCAGGTGACCAATCTGGTCAGCCGGGAGGATTTCGCTTCTATGAAAGTCTCAGACGGCCAGCTTAAAGCCGATGTCGCTAGAGATATACTAAAGGTGGCCGCTATTGAGCGCTCCTTCGGCACCGGTAGGAGCTTCGTCGGCTTTATCAGGGGGATGGGACTGGAGCGGGGGGCGATTGCCACCAGCGCCGTCTGGGACTGCGGCGATATTATCGCCGTCGGCGCCGATGAAAACGATATGGCGCAGGCGGTGAACCGTGTAAAAAAGCTGGACGGGGGCATCGTCGTCTGCGCCGGAGGCAGAATACTGGCCGAGTTAGCCCTTCCCGTAGGCGGCGAAATCTCCACCGAGTCTATGGAAAGCCTGGAAGATAAGCTTGAGCGTATCCAGCGGGCCGCCACCGACCTGGGCTGCCGATTGCCCGATGTGCGCATTACCCTGGCCGTCCTGACCACGGCGGCGATACCCTTCTTGCGTATCTGCGAGCACGGGCTGGTGGACCTAAGGCAAAACGAGTTCGTCGACTTAATAGTAGGCTAGGCAAAGCTTATGAGCTGGGATGAAATCAAGAAAGCCAGGCGGCGCCTCTCCAGAGAACAGGGCGCCATAGTCAAGGACTGGGGGGGCAGAGTCCCCTTGGCCCTGGTCTACCCCAACGCCTACTACCTGGGCATGTCCAACCTGGGGGTCCACGCCCTCTATAGCCTGCTCAACGGCTATGATAATGTCGTCGCCGAGAGGGCTTTCTGGGAAGAGGATAATAAGTCTAAACGCCTTCCGGCAATACCCCTGGAGTCCCAGCGCCCCCTCACCGATTTCGCCGTGGTCGCCTTTTCCATATCCTACGAGCTTGACTATTTCAACGTTGTCAATATTCTCAAAGCCAGCGGCATACCCCTGTACGCCGCCGAACGCGATGAGAGGCACCCTTTTGTTATCGCCGGCGGCCCCTGCATTACCGCTAATCCCATGCCATTGTCCC
>DAOUMQ010000226.1:0-10758 GCA_034410425.1 Dehalococcoidales bacterium
TCATCCGGGCCACCCAGAAGAAGAGGATGTCATAGCCGGTCTCCATTACCGTGGTCGGGTAGAAGTAGCCCAGGTCGGGGGTGTCATCGGGCCAGCCCATGGTGGAATGAGTCCACAGCGCCGAGGAGAACCAGGTATCAAGGACATCGGGGTCCTGCTCCATACTCCTAGAGCCGCACTTGGGGCAGGCTCCGGGCTGGTCGACGGCGGCCGTTATCTCCCCACATCCCCGGCAGTACCAGACCGGTATGCGGTGCCCCCACCAGAGCTGGCGGCTGATGCACCAGTCGCGGATGTTCTCCATCCAGTTGAGGTAGACCTTGGTGAAGCGGGCGGGGATTATATTAATGCGCCCGCTGGTGACGGCCTCAATGGCTGGTTTAGACAGAGGTTCAGTCTTGATGAACCACTGCTGGCTGGCTATGGGCTCGATAACCGTCTGGCAGCGCATGCAGTGTCCCACCGAGTGGGAATAGGGTTCGACCTTGACCAGAAGCCCGTCCTGTTCCAGGTCGGCTAAAATCGCTTCCCGGCATTCATAGCGGTCTAGGCCAGCGTATTTTCCGGCGTTCGGGTTCATGGTCACGTCGGGGTTAAGTATATTTACCAGGGGCAGAGCGTTCCGCTGGGCCACCTCGAAGTCCACCGGGTCGTGGGCGGGAGTAATCTTTACCGCCCCGGTGCCGAACTCGGGGTCGACGGCTTCATCGGCGATAATGGGTATCACCCTTTTCACGGCGGGGAGAATGACCTTTTTGCCCACCACAGCCTTGAACCGCTTATCCCTGGGGTTAACGGCTACGGCGGTATCGCCCAGTATGGTCTCGGGGCGGGTGGTGGCTACGGTGATGAATTCTTTACTGCCCTCCAGGGGGTAGCGTACGTAATAGAGGTGCCCGGCTATATCCTTGTGGTCAGTCTCAAGGTCGGGGAGGGCGGTAGCACAGCGGGGACACCAGTTGATAATCCGCTCCCCTCGGTAGATTAGGCCTTTGTCATAGAGGCGGACAAAAGCGGTGCGCACCGCCCGGCTCGGCCCCGCCTCCAGGGTAAACTGTTCCCGGCTCCAGTCGCAGGAGGAGCCTACCCTCTGCTCCTGCTCGGTGATTATCCTCCGGCACTCCTCCGCCCACTTATACATTCGTTCCTGGAACCTCTCCCTGCCCAGCTTATGGCGGTCGGTCCCCTCTTGAGCCAGCTGTTGCTCCACCACCACCTGGGCGGCAATGCCGGCGTGGTCGATTCCCGGTAGCCACAGGGCGGCTTCACCTTTCATCCGATGCCAGCGAGTCATGATGTCTTCCGGGGTAAGGAAGCAGACGTGCCCCATGTGAAGCCCGCCGGTGACATTGGGCAGGGGCATGATGATAACGAAGGGCTTCTTTTGGGGGTCTACCCTGGGGGTGAAGTAGCCCTTGTCCAGCCAGAACCGATACCACTTCTGCTCAACCTTGCCCGGCTCGTAGGCTTTGGGCATGTCACTATGCATTTCCGTTGACTCTGACATTAAGGGGTATCTCCATATAATCTGGGTGCTAACGCTTGAGCAACCCCGCCACCCTGTCCAGTATCCTATCGGCTACCTCTCTCTTGCTCAAAAGGGGCAGCTTCTCTACCTTGCCCTTCTTATCTATCAGGGTTACCTTGTTGGTGTCAACGCCGAAGCCGCTCTTCTTATCGGTAATATCGTTGGCAACTATTATGTCAAGTTGCTTGCTCTTCAGCTTTTTCTTGGCGTTGGCCACTATATCCTGGCTCTCGGCGGCAAAGCCGACCTTCAAGAACTTGCCCTTGACCTCCCCCAGAATATCGGGCGTCCTCACCAGCTCCAGGGTAAGACCCGGGGCATCTTTCTTTATCTTGGCCCTGGCGGCGCTCTTGGGCTGATAATCAGCCACCGCCGCCGCCATAATCAGGGCATCGGCGCCTTTCAGCGCCTTGGTCACCGCCTGCTTCATCTCAAGGGCGGTCTTTACCGGCATGACCGCCATGCCTGACGGCGGGGAAATGGAGGCGGGAGCGGTAACCAGGGTAACCTTAGCCCCTCTGTCCCGGGCGGCTTCGGCCAGGGCGTAGCCCATCTTGCCCGAGGAAGGGTTGCCGATATGGCGCACCGGGTCAATGGGTTCCTGGGTGCCGCCGGCGGTAACCACTATCTTCTTAGCGGCCAGGTCTCCGCTTCGGCCCAACACCTGCTGTATGGCGCCCATAATCTGGTCGATATCGGCCAGACGCCCCTTCCCTACCCGTCCCGAGGCTAAGCGCCCGTGGGCAGGGTCAACGATTATAAAGCCCCTGGCTTTAAGCTTGGCCAGGTTCTCCTGGGTGACCGAGTTTTCAAACATATTGACGTTCATGGCCGGCGCCAGAATAATGGGGGCTTTGGTCGCCAGCAGGGTCAGGGTAAGCATATCATCGGAGATGCCGGCCGCCGCCTTGGCGATGAGGGATGCCGTGGCCGGGGCAACAACCACCACGTCAGCCGCCTCGGCCAGGGAGACATGCTCGATGGTGTACTGGGATTCCAGGTCGAACATATCGGTTACCACCGCCCGGCCGGTGATGGCGCGCAGGGCGAGGGGGGAGATAAAGCGGGTGGCGGCTTCGGTCATGACCACGTTGACCTTTGCCCCCGCCTTGGTCAAGCGGCTGGCGATGTCGGCTGCTTTGTAGGCAGCGATACTGCCGGTTACGCCTAAGACGATAGTTTTATTGGTTAACACTTTTGTCACCTTTCTTAGACCCCACCCCGTTTAGTATCTTTTCCCACCCACCGCCCTCATGGTAGGGCTAAAGCCTTTTTGCCCCTCCCCATCGTTTTTCTTCCCAAACCCACCCGCCCAAAAGGGTTTTTAACCCCTTTTAGAGCTCCAAGGGTAGATAAACGCCCTCTAATCCTTATTCATCTCGTAGACCAGCCTCAACCCGATTAGGGTCAGGTCGAGGTTGACCACGTCAATTACCTTTGTTTCCCTGGCGATGAGTTCGGCGTAGCCGCCGGTAGCCACTACCTTAGCCTTTTCCCCGAGCTCCTTTTGAATGCGAGCCAGCATCCCCTCAACGAGGGAGGCGTAGCCGTAGATAATCCCCGACTGTATCGCCGCCACCGTGTTGGTGCCAATCACGTGCTTGGGGTGCTGGGACAGCTCCACGCGGGGCAACTGCGCCGTACGGGTGAACAGCGCCTCGGCGGCGGTGGCGATGCCGGTGGCGATAATACCGCCGATGTAGTCCCCTTCTTTAGAGATAATACCAAAGGTGGTGGCGGTGCCCAGGTCGATGACGATTACCGGCCCGCCGTAGAGATGGTGGGCGGCGGCAGCGTCAGCGATGCGGTCGGCGCCTACCTCCCTGGGGTTATCCATGCGGATGCGCACCCCGGTCTTGACCCCCGCCCCTACCACCAGCGGCGAGATGTGAAAATAGCGCTCAAACAGCTCAGCAAAGGTGGATATCAGCGGCGGGACAACGCTACATAAGACTACCGCCTTAATATCAGAGGTTTCCAAGCCCTGCTGGCGCAGCAGGTTGAAAAGCAAAGCGGCGTACTCATCGGACATGCGGTGGACGCCAGTGGCCATATGCCAGGTAGCACGCAACTTCTCCCCGTCAAAAACGCCGAGGGTAGTGCTGGTATTACCGATATCAACAGCTAATAGCATGGTCGCTCACTCTGGCATGGGGGCGGACTCGCTCTCCTTCAATAGCTTAATAACCTGAGGCAATGCCACCAGCAGGTCGGAGGCAATCATGCCGGCATCGCCCAGCCTATCACTGACCATCTCGCCAGCCATGCCGTGGAGGTATACCCCGCAGGCGGCGGCGTCGAAAAGCGATAGCCCCTGCGCCAGGAGTCCGGCTATAGCCCCGGCCAAGACATCACCGGTGCCGGCTGAGGCCAGCCCGGCATTGGCCACGTTGCTCACCTGAGTCCTGCCGTCCGGGGCGGCCACCACGGTATAGGCCCCCTTAAGGACGACGGTCTTCTTCCATTCCGCAGCCATCCTCTTGGCAATGCTCACCCGGTCTTTCTGCACCTCGTCCGCGCTTACCCCCACGAGCCTGGCCATCTCCCCGGGGTGAGGGGTAAGTATGGCGTCCCCGGTAAAGCGCTGCCACCAGCCCGGGGTAACCGCCAGGATATTAAGGGCATCGGCATCCAGAATCAGAGAGGGCAAGGGCGGCCTGCCCTTAGCCAGAAGGATAGTCCTGACGAGCCTGGCCGTCGCCTCGCTCTGCCCCAGCCCGCAGCCCAGGAGGAGGACATTGTAATACTGCCGGGCCACCTGCCGGAATATCACCCTGGGGGCTTCGGGAGAAAGGGTGCCGGGGCGGGACTCGGGCAAGGGGAGATAGATTACCTCGGTCAGTTTTGAAGCCAGGATAGACTGGAGTCGTCCGCTCGTGGCCAATGTTACCACGCCGGCCCCGACCCTCAGGGCACCGTTGCAGGCCAGATAGGCGGCACCGATGTAGTTCGTGGAGCCAGCCACCACCAGGACCCGGCCAAAGCTACCTTTATTAGCCTGAGGGGGACGCTCAGGGAGGAGCGCCTTGGCCCAGGCATCGCCGATATAACCGGCCCCGGCCTCGCCGCCGCCACCAGCGCCGACCTCTTCCGCTTCTCTCCTCTCCCCCCCCTCGTCTATATAGCCGGGCAGACCGATATCAACCACGGTCAATTCGCCCACCTTTTCCACCCCGGGAAATTTGAACAGTCCCGGCTTGGGAAAGGCCAGGGTTATGGTGTTATCAACCTGGAGACAGGCAGGGTCGACATCACCGGTATCGGCGTTTAGCCCCGAAGGCAAGTCCAGGGCGATGAGCTTTAGTCCCGAGCGTTTCTTCTTGGCCTTTTTTACCTTGTCCAGTATCATCACCAGCAGACCGCCGAAGGGACGGCTTTTACCGGAAGTAGCCACGCCGGTGCCGAATACGGCATCAACGACCGCGTCGACCGAGTTCACCAGCTCAGCAAGAGTGTCCAGGTTATCGTCTTTAGCCGCTTCAACGCGGGTGATACGGCGGTCCCTAATCGGCTTGAGATTGGGGTCCCGGGTCGGCCGGTCGCCAAACAGGTAAACGACGACCTTGGCCCCCAAATCGTGAAGATGGCGGGCGGCCACCAGCCCATCGCCGCCGTTGTTGCCGGGCCCGATTAGCAATAGAACCTGCTTCTGGCTGATATCACCCAAGATTCGTTTGACCGCGGCGGCTACCGCCCGGCCGGCATTTTCCATAAGCACTTCCGTGGTCAAACCATCTTCGGCACAGCTGTCCTCCAACTGGCGCATCTGAGCAGTAGTTAGAATTTTCATATCAGTCTCCCTTCATAAAAAGACTATCTTATCCAGACCGGCTTTCTCTTTTCCAGAAAAGCGGTCAGCCCCTCAACGCTGTTCTCCCCGCTCATCACCATAGTGGCATCAACCCCGGTGACCTCCAGGGCCTGGTAGAAGTCCAGGTCAAAGTTGCGATAAAGGGCCCGCCTGGCCTGGCTCAAGGTCAGGCCGCTGTTAGCCGTAAAACGCTTGACAAACTCGTCGGTTGCCTTCTCGAATTCTTCTTGGGGGACAGCCTTGTTTACCAGGCCAATCCTCTCCGCCTCTTTGGCGCTGATACTATCGCCGGAGAGGATAAGCTCAAAAGCCTTCTGCCGGCCCAGAAGCCTGGGGAAGAGGACCGAGGCCGGGGGAGGATATACCCCCAGCTTGACCTCCGGCTGTCCCAGCTGTGCCTTTTCCGAGGCGATAGCCATATCGCAGCCAGCCACTATCTCACAGCCCCCGCCCAGGGCGACGCCATTAACGACGGCAATAGTGGGCTTGTCTACTTCTATTAATGACACGAATAGTTTATGGAACACCTCGACCATCTTGGGCAGTTTCTCTCCCAGGTGGTCGCCGACAGACACGCCGGCGGAGAAGGCCTTATCACCAGCGCCGGTAATCACCACCACCTTTACCTCGTCATCAGTTTTTAGCTCGGCCAGGGCCTGGTTCATCTCCTCCAGAGTCTCGATATCCAGAATGTTTAACGGCGGCCGGTTAATAACCAGCTTAGCCGCCCCCTCTTTCTTCTCCACCAGTATGTTTTTAAACTTCATGGCTCTCTCCCGTTGCTATTGTCAACCTGAAGTGTAGCAATATCCTGGATTATGGTCAAGAGATGATACAAAAACAGGCTTAAAAATGCCTTTAATGATAGCATTTTACTAATGTTTTTCTCCCCCACCCCTTGAGCTTTTCTTCCCACCCTACCCACCCAAAAGAGGTTTCACCTCTCTTTAACTTTCTATTTGCCCCTTAATCCCCACCATTTTAGAGGGAGGCTTACTTACCACCTTACGAGGTAAATCCCCCTTTGCCAAAGGGGGACGGGCTTCCTTAAAGGGTGGTGGGTGGGAAAAGATATAAAACGGGGAGGGGAAAGAAAGTTTTAGAAGCGGAGCTTATGAGGGCGGGCTGGGTGGGAAAAAGAACTTAGGGGGTGGGGAATACGCTTATCAACCACCCTCCCCGAACCTCTCCAGCCGGCGGGTCATTGCCCTCCAGTGTGTCCCCCGCCAGTAGATGCGCTTGCAGGCGGGGCACTGCCGGAACTGGCTCTGGGTCTTAAAGACATAGGGCGGCACCAGCTCTTTCACCTCCTCCTTCTTCCTCTCCACCAGAAGCTGATTACACTCCAGGCATAAAGTAAACGGCTTAAATTGGCAATCAAGCCCTAAATCTTTTATTACCTGGTGTATCTGCCGCTCATGTTCATCGCTCTGGACAAGGACGGCTCTGACCTGCCCGCTGGTTATCAGCCGCCGCTTCATAATGTGGGTATCTCGGCTCAATATCACCCTGCCCTCGGCTTGAGCCATCGCCACCAGAGAGGAATCATCCTGGCCACTAAAGAACTGGGCGTCATAGCCCATAAGCCGCAGCCACTTGGTCAGCCTGCCCACATTGCTGTCGACAATGAACTTCGGGGCGCTTACCATATCCACCCCCCCATTTTGTATCTTTTCCCACCCGCCGCCCTTTAAGGAAACGGGCTGAAGCCCTTTACCCCTCCCCTAAAGACTAATCTCCATCCCCTCATAGGCAAGGGTTATAGAGCCGCCCAACGCTTTGGCCAACGCCGCTATCTCAGCCGCTATCTCCTTTTCAAGGTGGGGACTCATATGGACGGCCACCACTTGAGGGAGGTAGCCTTTGAGCTCCCGGAAGCTTATCAATTCCTGCCTCAGAAGGCTGGGGGTGAGATGCCCCGAGCCAGCCGCCCAATCCTTGTATTTATCCGCGGCCGTAACCTCGATGATAATCAATTGCGGGGAGATGCGCCGCCAGCACTCGGCTAAACCCGGGCCGGTGTCGCCAGTATAGAATACCGCCTTACCATCGGCCGAGGTGAGCTGGTAGCCGACGGTAGGCACGCTGTGGCTTACCGGCACGGCCAGGACGCTATAGCCTTCAATAGTTAGGGGCTTGTCTGGCTCTACGGCGGTGAATTTTAGCGTGGGATTGGACTCTGGCTTCTGCAGGAACTCGGAATAGACCTCCCCGTTCAAAAGATGGCCGGCCAGGGCATCGCCTACCGCCGAGATTGAGTAGACATTGACGGTAGCCTGGCGCAGGAAAAGGTTCATCCCCAAAGCCGGGATGTCCCGGATATGGTCGTAATGATAGTGGGTGAGCAGGATTGCCTTAATCCTCTGCTGCTCGGCAAAAGAGAGGCTGGAGGTAAGGGCGCCGGCGTCTATGGCCAGGACGTCATCAACCAGCAGGCTGACCAGCTTTGTGCTCTGCGACTCGCAGTTGTGCGCCCCCAAAAAACGGATTTTCATCTTCCTTAAAGTAACACCCCTGGTTAATAACGAGAGCTAATCCCAGACCAGGAAGGGGTTAAACCTCGTCTTACGGTCATAGGTGTCAATGGCTTCTTTCTTCTTCAAATATTTCACCACAACATAGGTGAGTGGGGTGGCCACTACCTCATACCCCGTCTTTATCAGCCAGTGATATAAAATCATTATCGGCATAAACGAAGACGTGCCAATATAGGCTAAGGTAATGAAAATTGAAGTGTCTAGTCCTTCTCCCACTATAGTTGAGCCGATAGTCCTTGTCCACAGCCAGCGGCCGCGGGTCAGAATTTTCATCCTGGCCAGGACAAAGGAATTAGCGAACTCTCCGGCGAGGTAACCAACAAAAGAGGCAATTAGTAGCCGCCAGGCGTAGCCTAAAATACTCTCATAGGCTTGTTGTCCTCCCCAGAAGGAGGCAGGAGGCAGAGCCTGTCCTATCCGGGCAAAAACGACAAAGATAAGGTTGCTGGCAAAGCCCAGCCAGATTACCTTTCTTGCTAGACGATAACCGTAAACCTCGGTTAGGATATCGCCGATGATATAGCTCAAGGGAAAGATGATAATGGCAGCAGGCAGAATGACGGGACCAACACTCAGCACCTTGACAGCGATGATATTGGCCGTGATAAGACAGGTAACAAAGAGGGCGGAGATTATCACCAATCGGTGTGAGACCTTCATTGTTCTAGATCCAGCGGTGGCGACGGAAGAAGTAGAGCATGCCGCCGACAATAACCGCCCAGATGGAGAAGACAATCAGGAAGGAATAGTGGGAATCCTGGAAGGGCAAGGGGACGTTCATCCCATAGAGGGAGGCGATTACCGTCAGCGGTAGCAGGATGGTGGCGATAACGGTCAACATGCGCATGACCTCATTGGTGCGATTAGAGGCCATAGAATCATAGGTATCGTTCAAGCCTTCGATTATCTCTTTATACTCGTCAAGGGCGTCCCAGATTTTGTCCAGGTGGTCGACCATATCGCCGAAGTAGACATCCATATCCATCTTGGCATAGCGGCGAATCTTGGGCTCCAGGCTGCCGATAACGGCCCTCATCGGCCAGACGATGCGGCGAAAGGAGATAACATCGCGCCGCAGGGCGGAGATTTCCCTCACCGTTCCCCGCGCCCTCACCGAAAAGATGGCGTCTTCCACAGCCTCGATATTGCCGCCAATCTTGTTCAGTATGGGGAAACAGTAGTCGACCAGGCGGTCGATTATGCGGTAGAGGAGGTAAGCCGTGCCCTGGCCGAAATGCTCCTGCCCTACTTTTTTCTCGGTCTGGCACTGGTTGAACAGGTTTACCAGCGGCTTGAGGTCCCCCTTATGCAGGGTAATAATGTATTTCTCGCCGATAAACACCGATACCTGGCTGGGGGTGGTTACCCTCATCTCCACGCTGAATACGGGGAAGTGGAAGACCAGAAACAGGTAGTCGTCGTAGATATCTATCTTGGGCCGCTGTATTCGGCTGAGGCAGTCGTCCAGGTCCAGGGGGTGGAAGGGGTAGTTCACCGCCAGATAATCGGTCTCCTCCTTGGTGGGGGCTTCAATATTAATCCAGGTCAGCTCGCCCCAGGTGACCGAGGCGATATTCACCTGCCCCGCCTCTTCTAACACCTCGGGAACAACCGCCTTTTTGCCTCTTCTCATCCTGGGGATAGCCATGGTATTATCCTTAAACTCGCCCTATTTTACCACAATCGTTGCCAAATAGCACCCGATTTGATATTATTCTAAAATCAGAGACTATCCCCTTAAATCTTTATAGGGACAGAAAATGAAAGCCGAGAGAAAGCCCCCCTGGGGTCATAATTTCAAGGTAAAAATCAAGAAGGCGCTGGGAATGAACATCTTCCTCTGCGATAACTGCAAATGGGACTGGCGCAGTACCTGCCACAGCCCGCAGCGCCCAAATGCTACCTGGTGCCCTGATTATGAGAAACGGGGGAAATAGCCTACTTCCTCTCCAAGACCACGGCCATTCCCTGCCCGCCGCCGATGCAGAGCGTGGCCAGGCCCAGCCGGTAATCCTGGCGGAGCATCTCATAGAGCAGGGTAACTATAATCCTGGCCCCGGTACAGCCGATAGGGTGCCCCAGCGATATGCCGCTGCCATGAGCGTTCACCTTATCTAAATCAAGCCCCAGGTCTCTCATCACCCCTATGGCTTGTGAGGCAAAGGCCTCGTTTAGTTCAACATAGTCTATATCCTTGAGCTCAAGCCCGGCTATCTTTAGCGCCTTCTTGGTGGCCGGGACTGCCCCCAGCCCCATGTAGGCCGGGTCAACGCCGCCGGCGGCGTAAGACCTGATAGTCGCCATCGGCTTCAAGCCCAGCTCCCCCGCCTTCTCCGCCGACATTACCACCAGAGCGGCGGCGGCATCGGTTATCCCCGAGGCATTACCAGCGGTTACCGCCCCGTCTTTTTTAAATACGGTGGGTAGTTTGGCTAGAGCCTCCATAGAGGTCTCCCTGGGGTGCTCATCGGTATCAAACTGTTTGACTTCCCTCTTCTCCTTGACCTCGACCGGCACTATCTCCTGGCGGAATATGCCCTCTTTTATCGCCGCCAGCGCCCTCTGGTTGCTGAGCAGGGCCAGCTTGTCCTGCTCCTCCCTGGTTATGGCAAACTTCTCGGCTATATTCTCCGAGGTCAGCCCCATATGATAGTCATAGAAGATCTCCCAGAGGCCGTCATAGACCATGCCGTCGACCATCTCGGTATTGAACATCCTGGCTCCCCAGCGGGCGGAGGGAATATAGTAAGGGACGGCGCTCATATTCTCCATGCCGCCGGCAACAATAGCCTCGCCGTCACCGGCCCTTATCGCCTGGGCGGCCAGGGCCACCGCCTTCATCCCCGAGGCACATATCTTGTTCACCGTCATGGCGTTGGTCT
>DAOUMQ010000227.1:0-3381 GCA_034410425.1 Dehalococcoidales bacterium
CTACGTTAAAAACCTGCTGGACATAGAAGCGCCGCGCGTCCGCCTGCTCAGCACCGGCGAAGAGGAAACCAAAGGCAACCGCCTGGCCCAGGAAAGCTACAGCCTGCTAAAGAAGACCAAGCTGAACTTCCTCGGCAGCATCGAAGGGCAGGACATCGCCAGGTCAATCGCCGACGTCATCGTCACCGATGGCTTCACCGGCAACATAGTGCTCAAGACTATTGAGGGCTTAGGCGACACCTTCCTGGGGGCGGCCCGCCAGATAGGCTATATCGTAGCCACTGCCTCTAACCTTCGAGGACGAGGTCTTCGCCGGGAAATGGGGCTGGGTTCCTGGGGCAAGAAGGCGGACTACCGGGAACACGGTGGCGCCTGCCTGCTGGGGGTAAACGGGACTATCATCGTCGCCCACGGCCGCAGTCAAGCCAGGGCGATTAAAAACGCTATAGGATTAGCCAAAGAGACAGTAGAGCGAAACATCTGCCAATTAATTAAGGAGGAGAATTATGAGCAAACCGATTGAAGTAGACGACGCCAGCTTTGAGCAGAAGGTGCTGAAGGCAAAGCTGCCGGTGGTGGTGGACTTCTGGGCGCCCTGGTGCCGACCCTGCCTGATGGCGGCGCCGGTGCTGGAAGAGCTGGCTGGTGAGTACGCCGATAGGATAACCTTCGCCAAGGTGGACGTCGACCAGAATGCCCAAACCGCCGCCAAATACGGCATAATGGCCATCCCCAATCTCATTATCTTTAAAAACGGCGAGCCCGTCTCTAACATAGTGGGCTATCAACCCAAAGAAGAGCTGAAAAAAAGCCTGGACGCCGTTCTTTAAACCGGAGCCGGTTGAGGGCATTTTTTAACCAAAAATTCGGTTCCAGAGACCTTTCGCTTCTTCAATAAGTAAAGTATAATTAGGCTTAAAGGGAAAGAGTATGAAAGTAGTTTTCCTGCAGGACGTGCCCAACGTGGCTAGAGCCGGCGAGGTAAAAGAGGTAGCCGCTGGCTATGGCCGGAACTTCCTCATCCCCAAAAAACTGGCCGCCCTGGCCGACTCCCGGGCGATGAGCCAGGTAAGGACCAGAGACGAGACCGAAATTCAGGTAGATACCGAACTGACCGAGTTGGCCAAAGCGCTGGAGGGTAAAGAAGTCAACCTCAAAGCGCGGGCTGGAGCCAAGGAGAGGATTTACGGCTCGGTCACCAGCGCCGATATTGCCGCCGAGCTGGAAAGCGTCACCGGCCTGGTCATTGACAAAAGAAAGATTGAACTGGACGAGCCCATCCGCCAACTCGGCAGCTACCAGGTCTCCATCAAGCTGGCTAAGGATATCGTGCCCAGAGTAATGGTCACTGTTACCGAAGAGGAAGCCGCCAAGGAAGAGAAACCTCCTAAGAAAGAAAAGAAGAAAGCAGAAAAGCCAGCCGAGGCCAAGAAGAAGCCAGCCAAAAAAGCGGTGAAGAAGACAACCAGGAAAGCGGAGAAAACGCCAAAGGCAGCCAAGAAGACGGTGAAAAAGCCAGTCAGGAAAGCGGAGAAAGCGCCGGCCAAGGCAACCAAGAAAACGGCCAAGAAAACGACGACCAAGAAGACGACTAAGAAGAAAGAGAAGGCCTAAAGCATGAACGGCGAGAGACTGCCGCCGCATGATACCGATGCCGAGGAAGCCGTAATCGGCTCACTGCTGATAGACGGGACGGCGATATACAAGATTGCCGCCCTATTAGAGCCAACGGACTTTTACACCGAGAGAAACTCGCTGATTTACGGGGCATGCCTGGCGCTTTACCAGCGCCCCGAAAACGAGACCATAAACCAGATAACGGTGGCTCAAGAATTAGACCGGCAGGGGAAACTGGCCGAATGCGGCGGCGCCGCCTACTTAAGCCACCTCATCGCCATATGCCCCACCTCCCTCGACATTGAAGACTACGCCCAAATCGTCTACCGCCTATCGGTAATGCGCCAACTGATTACCGCCGCCGGACAGATTGCCGGCATCGGCTATCAGGCCGAGCCCAGCGTCGATGAAAGCCTCAACAAGGCGGAGGATATCCTCTTCCGACTGCGCCACGGGCAGAGCCAGCGCGACCTCACCCATATCCGCCAGGTGCTGGACACCTACTTTGAGGCCACCACCCCCGAAGCGGAAGGCGCCCCCAGGGGGCCGCTCCCCTACGTGCTCTCCGGCTTCACCGGCCTGGACGAATTCCTGGGCGGCTTCCAGCGCTCCGACCTGATTATCGTCGGCGGGCGGCCGAGCATGGGCAAGACCAGTCTCTCCCTCAGCCTGGCCCGAAACGCCGCCGTGGAGCAGGGGGCCTGCGTGGCCCTGTTCAGCCTGGAGATGGCGCGGGAGCCGCTGGTCTGGCGAATACTGGCCAGCGAGTCCGAGGTAGATTCCCGGCGGATTCGCCTCGGGCTCCACAATGAAGAGCAGGAAAAAAGGATTATGGACGCCATCGGCAAGCTCTCCGAAGCCCAGATCTATATTGACGATACCCCCCAGCTGCGGGTGGTGGAGATGAGAAGCAAAGCCCGCCGCCTGCACTTTGAGCGCGGCATCGACCTGATTATCGTTGACTACCTGCAGTTGATGCAGGGGGACAGAAGGACCGATAACCGCGTCCAGGAGGTCAGCGAAATCTCCCGCGCCCTTAAAGGGCTTGCCCGCGAGCTTAATGTGCCGGTGCTGGCGGTATCACAGCTCAGCCGAGCCCCGGAGGGAAGAGCCTCGCACGAGCCCCAGCTCTCCGACTTGAGGGAAAGCGGCAGCATCGAACAGGACGCCGATGTCGTGATATTTGTTTTCCGTGATGAATACTATTATCCCTCCAAAGAAGACTGGGAGCGGGAGCACCCCGGAGAGAGCTACCCGCCGCCGGCCAGTATCATTGTCGCCAAGCACCGCAACGGCCCCACCGGCGAGGTCAAACTGCTCTTCAAGTCCCGGCTGGCCAAGTTCGAGAATATCACCAATGAAGAGCTAAGCCTGCTATGAAGCAGTTCGAGGGTTTCCCGGTCAAAACGCAGTTCACCCCCCTGCCCAACGCTTTTTTTAGCCGACTATTGCCGCAAATCAGCGATATCGCCGAGCTAAAAACGACCCTGCATGTCTTCCAGGCGCTCTACCAGAAAAAGGGCTACCCACGATTTACCAGCTACCGTGAGCTTCTGGGCAACAAGAGCCTGATGGACAGCCTCAAAAGCGACCAGAGCCCCCCCGACGAGATATTGCGCAACGCCCTGGAGATGGCTACCAGGCGGGGCACCATCCTGCACCTGGCCCTGGATAGAGACGGAGAAACCGAGGACATCTACTTCCTCAATGCCGAGCCCGACCGCCAGGCTGTGGCCAGGATTCAAAGCGGCGAGCTGGACTTAG
>DAOUMQ010000228.1:0-4939 GCA_034410425.1 Dehalococcoidales bacterium
CCGAGTGCGCCAAGTGCACCAAGGTAGTCTGCAACAGCAAAGCAGCCCTCAAAGGGCCGGACAACTGCCCGACCAGGACCAAACAGGACATCATCCAGAAGGCGCTGGCTGAATACGACGACCCGGAAATAAGGGAGTTCGCCCGCCAGGCATCCATACAGGAGTTCGAGTGCTACATGCGCCTGCCCGAAGGCATGACCACCCGCTACCCCAGGGTAGAAGAGATAGCCCAATTCGCCAGGAAGATGGGCTATAAGAAGCTGGGAATTGCCGCCTGCATCGGCCTAAAAGACGAGGCCGAGATGCTGACCAAAATCTTAGAAAACAGGGGCTTTGAGGTCGTCTCCGTCTGCTGTAAGGCGGGAGCCATCCCCAAGGAAAGAATCGGCATTACCGAGGAGCAGAAGATAGCCGGCCCCGGCACCTTTGAAGCCATGTGCAACCCCATAAGCCAGGCCGAAATCCTGAACGACGAGGGGACGGAGTTCAACATACTGGTCGGGCTCTGCGTCGGCCATGATTCCCTTTTCTTTAAATACTCCAAAGCCCCGGTTACCGTTCTAGTAGCCAAGGACAGGGTCTTCGGCCACAACCCGGTGATGGGCTTATACCTGGCCCCTTCTTTCTATTACCGCAAGCTGCTGCGCCGGGAGTCCCCCCAATCATAAGAGAGGAATATAGTGACCTACCCCGATAGCATTCTCTATCAGGTAACCAGACCGGCCCGCTATACCGGCGGCGAGTGGAACAGCGTAAAAAAGGACTGGGACAAAACCAGTCTGCGCTTTGCCCTCTGCTACCCCGACCTCTACGAAATCGGCATGTCCAACATGGCCTTGCCCATCCTCTATGAAATCTTAAACAGCCAGCCCGATGTCCTCGCCGAGAGAGTTTTCGCCCCATGGACCGATATGGCAGCCGCCATGCGCGCCGCCGGCATCCCCCTGCTCAGCCTTGAGTCGAGACGGCCCTTGAAGGACTTTGATGTCATCGGTTTCTCCCTGGACTACGAGCTTACCTACACCAATGTTTTGAACATCCTCGACCTGGGGCGGATACCGGTACTGGCCTCGGAGAGAAACGATTCACACCCCATCGTCATCGCCGGCGGTAGCTGCTGTCTCAACCCCGAGCCCATGGCCGACTTCATCGACTTCTTTGTCATCGGCGAGGGGGAGGAGGTCTTGCCCGAACTGCTGGAAAGCCTGCGGCAGTGGCAGAAGGACAAGGCGCCCAGGAAAGAGCTTTTCCGCCGGGTGGCGGCTATAGACGGCGTCTATGTCCCCGGCTTTTATAATGTTGAATACCAGCCCGACGGGCTGGTCAAGAGCATCACCCCTACCGAAGCCGAGGCTAAAGCGGTTATCGAGCGGCGGATACTGGCCGAGCTACCGCCTCCGGTCACCCGTCCCGTAGTCCCCTATATCGAGGTCGTCCACGACCGGGGGGCGGTGGAGATTCAGCGGGGCTGTACCCGGGGCTGTCGCTTCTGCCAGGCAGGGGTCATCTACCGCCCGCTCCGCCAGCGCCCCCAGCCGGAGATTACCAAAGCGGTGGGGGAGCTTATCGCCAACTGCGGCTATAACGAGGTCTCCCTGGTCTCTTTGAGCACCAGCGACTACCCAAAAATCGACGAGCTGGTGGCCAGCCTGGGCCGCAACCATAAAGACCTGGCCCTTTCCCTGCCCAGCCTGCGCATCGGCAGCTTCTCGGTGAAACTGATGGAGTCCTTACCCAGCCGCCGCAAGCCCGGGCTTACCTTCGCCCCCGAGGCGGGCAGCCAGAGACTGCGCCGAATCATCAACAAGGGCGCCACCGAGGAGGAAATCCTGGAAACGGCCGAGGCCGCCTTCGCCCGCGGCTGGAGGAGCCTCAAGCTGTATTTCATGCTCGGCCTGCCCACCGAGACCATGGAGGACATTGAGGAAATCGTCCAGCTGGTGGCTAAAATCTGCGCCGCCGGCAGAGGGACTAAAGGGGGGATGCCCCAGGTAAGAATCAGCCTGTCCACCTTTATCCCCAAGCCCCACACCCCCTTTCAATGGGTAGCCCAGGAAAGCGCTAAAGACCTAAGCGCCAAGCACGAACTGCTCAAGGCGGGGTTGCGCGGCAAGGGGAGCCGCCTATCCTGGCAGGACCCCGAGGTCAGCCTGCTGGAGGCGGCGCTTTCGCGGGGGGACCGGAGGCTGGGGCGGGTTATATATCAAGCCTGGAAGTCGGGGGCGACCTTCGACGCCTGGGGCGAGCGTTTTAACTATCAGACCTGGCTCGACGCCTTCCAAAAAAACGGTCTGGAACCCGGTTTCTACGCCCAGAGGGAGCGTTCTCTGGACGAGCTTTTGCCCTGGGCACATATCGACGTAGGGGTAACTCAAGCCTTTCTTAAGAAAGAATACCAGCGCGCCCTCAAGGGCGAGGAGACGCCAGACTGCCACTACAGTTCCTGCAATGCCTGCGGGCTGGAAAGGTGGAACGCCGCCTGCCGGCAAAGGCTAGGCGCTTGAGCCGCCGTCGACGATAATGGTGTGGCCGGTGACATAGGCGGATTCATCGGAGGCCAGAAACAGCACCGAGCCGACTATATCCGCCGGCTCCGCCAGCCGACCCAGCGGTATCTCCGACTCAATCTGCTTTAATGTCTCAGCGTCGGCCCAGAGCGGCTGGCTGAACTTGGTCTTGACCATGGAGGGGGCGACGGCGTTAACCCGAATATTATACTGGGCCAGCTCCAGGGCCAGGATTCTGGTGAGCATAACCACCCCCGCCTTGGCGAGGCAGTAGGCGCCCATCTCGGGAGCGCTATACATCGCCGCCGTGGAGGCAATGTTGACGATATTTCCCCGCTTTTGTTTAACCATTACCCGGCCCGCCGCCTGGGAGCAGAGGTAATAGCCCTTGAGGTCGGTGTCGATAACCTTGTCCCAGCCGTCTTCGTTAAGCTCAAGCAGGGGCGCCCTGATGTTCATGGCGGCGTTGTTGACTAGGATATCAATAGCGCCGAACTCGGCCACTGTCTTTTCCACCAGGCCATCAACGTCGGCTTTCTTGGTTATATCGGCTTGAAGGGCTAGAGAGCGCCGCCCCAGTTCTTTGATTTCGCCGGCGACTTTCTCAAGCTGGCCGTCATCGATGACCCGGTCGCCTAGGGCGATATCGGCGCCGGCCTCGGCTAAAGCCAGGGCGATAGCCCGGCCGATTCCCCGCCTGCCCCCGGTGATGAGGGCTACCTTTCCCGGCAGGGAGAAGGCGCTCACTTCTTGGCCTCCTTATCGAAACAGGCGATAGCCACCACCCGGTCGCCTTCGTCGGGCTTCATCAGCTTCACCCCCTGGGTGCTCCGCCCCTGGATGGAGATGCCCTGGGAGGGGTCTTTTTCCTTAACCGGTGTCTGGAGGACAATGCCCTCCGCCGAGATAATCATCACCTGCTGGGCCAGCGAGACCACGGCGGCGGCGGTAACCTTGCCCGTTTTCTCGATAACCTTGAATGTCCTCACCCCGCCGCCAGCCCGCTTCTGCCGGGGATAGGCGTCCACCGGGGTCAGCTTGCCGAAGCCGCCGCTGGTAACGGAGAGGACGTATCCTTTAGGCCGAGCGATATCCATGCCCACCACCTGGTCGCCTTTGCCAAGGCGGATGCCGCGCACCCCGCCGCTGGTCCGGGAGGCCGCCCTGAGCTCGGCGACGGCGAACTTGATAGCCTGCCCCCCCTCGGTGATTAAGAGGGCATCGTCCTTATCGGTGGCCAGGCAGGCGGCTACCAGCTCGTCCTCCGGCTCTAAGTCCATGGCGATAAGCCCGCTGGAGCGCACCACGGCGAAATTATCGGCCGTCGTCTTCTTTACCTCTCCGGCGCGGGTAGCCATCAACAGATAGGCGGCCGGCTTGAAATCAGCCAGGGCGACCATAGCCGTCACCCACTCATTATCGGCAATGGAGAAGAGGTTGATCACCGCCATCCCTTTAGCCAGGCGGGAGCTATCGGCGGGGATTTCGTAGCACTTGAGGTAGAAGACCCGCCCCCGGTTGGTGAAGAAGAGCAGGTGGTCGTGGGTATCGGCCACCACCAGCAGCCTTATGGCATCGGCTTCTCTGGTCACCATGCCGATGATACCCCGCCCCCCGCGGTGCTGGGGGCGGTAGCTACGGGAGGCCACCCTCTTAACGAACCCCCGCTTGCTCAAGGTCACCACCACCCTCTGGTGGGGAATAAGGTCCTCTTCGCGGAACTCGGTCACTTCTTCGCCGCTTATCTCGGTCCGCCGCGGGTCGCCGTACTGGGACTTTAGCTCGCCCACTTCTTCTCTTATAAGCTTGAAGATTCTCTTGGGGTTGTCCAGCAGCTCTTCCAGGTAGGCGATGGTCTTTATCAGCTGGGCGTACTCATCGGCTATCTTTTTTCGCTCCAGGTTGGCCAGGCGCCGTAGCTGCATATCGAGGATAGCCTGCGCCTGGGCCTGGGATAGGCCGAAGCCGTCCATCAGCGCCTTGCGGGCGACCTCGGCCGTGGCCGATTTCTTGATGGTGGCAATCACCTTGTTTATCTGCTCTAAGGCGATTTTAAGCCCCTCCAGGATATGGGCCCTGTCCCTGGCTACTTTGAGCTCGAACTTAGAGCGGCGGGTGATAACCTGGTGGCGGAAATCGATGAAATACTGGAGCGCTTCCTTGAGGCTGATTACCCGGGGCTGGCCGTCGACCAGGGCCAGCATATTAACGGAGAAGGATGACTGCATGGCGGTATGCTTATAGAGGTTATTGAGCACCTGCCTCGGCTGGGCCTCTCTCTTTAGCTCGATAACGATGCGCATCCCCTGGCGGTCGGACTCATCGCGCAGACCGCTGATGCCATCGATTTTCTTGTTCTTGACCAGCTCGGCTATCCTCTCCACCAGGGCCGCCTTGTTGGTCTGATAGGGAAGCTCGGTAACCACTATCTG
>DAOUMQ010000229.1:0-4925 GCA_034410425.1 Dehalococcoidales bacterium
AAGGTGCCGGTGTTGAAGAACAAGAGCAATATCGCTGCCAGGAAACCGAAGTCGCCCAGGCGGGTAACGATAAACGCCTTCTTGGCGGCGTTAGCCGCCGCCGGGCGGTGGAACCAGAATCCAATAAGTAAATAGGAGCATAGGCCGACCATCTCCCAGAAGACATAGACGAAGAGCAGGTTATCGGCCAAGACCAGCCCCAGCATCGAGCCGGTAAAAAGCGACATAAAGGCGAAGTAGCGGTGATAGCCGGGGTCGCCCTTCATATAGCCCTGGGAGTAAATCTGCACCATCAGGCTGACCAGGGTGACCACGATGAGCATCACCGCCGTCAGCGAGTCCAATATCAGCCCCAGGTGAATGGTAAGCCCGCCATCGATAATCACCCAGTTGATATCGGGGATGGCCAGAGAGTGACCGGGGGCAGCCATCACCTCGGTGAGCGCCCAGACCGATAATCCGAAGGAGCCGAGGAGAGAAGCGATGGTAACATAGCCGCCCAGCCTGGGCCGGTTGTTGAAGAAGGGCCTTAAGAAAAGGGCTATGACGACAAAGGAGCAAAAGGGCAATAGAAATATAAGCCAGACCAGTGCGCTCGGCATTACTGCTTCCTTAATACCTCCTGGATGACGTGTTCCTTATCCTGGGGCACCAGGATAGAATAGGTGGTTAACTCCCGGCCCGGGGGTCCGCCGGTGGCGGGCAGGATGCGGGTGGGTATGCCCTCACCCTCAAAGAGTTCCTTCCACATTTCAGCCATCATCAGGCTATTGGCTTTTTTAACTGCTACCCACATTTTTGAGTTTCTACCTCACCCCGTTTTCATCGGTCGTTTTTTGTCCCACCCAGCCCGCCCAAAAGGGGTTCACCCTCTTTCAAGCACCCCGATAAAGAGAGGGTTAAGGACAAAGCCTACGAGGGCGGGTTAGGGTGGGTAGTAAGACCTTTAAAACCCTCTCTTTTATTCTCCTACCCCTTTCTTATTTTAAGGGCGGCGGGTGGGAAAAGCTCTAAAATATCAACTATCCTAAAGCAGTTCTAGGACGGCGTCGCCGAGATAGAAGGGCCAGACGACGATGCCCAGAATAATCTTCCACCAGACCAGGTTGGCAAAGCCGATGGTGAACAGCCAGCCCATGAACCAGACTACTCCGCCCAGCGCGCCTACGTTACCCTTGTTCATAGTTAAGCCTCCTTATAGCAGAATGGCATCGACAGTATTGCCGCACCCCGGGTTCGGCTTCCCACCCGAACCCACCCTAAAAGGGTGCTCCCTTTTTAATTACCCCCTTAAACTACCACTTCAATAGGTCTATCTTGTCGACGTCTATACTCTCGCGGTGGCGATATATGGAAATTATTATGGCCAGGCCCACCGCCACCTCGGCGGCGGCCACCACCATAATGAAAATAGCAAAGACCTGCCCCGTCAGCGCTAAGGGCACGATAAAGCGGGAGAAGGCGACCATGGCGATATTGACCCCATTGAGCATCAGCTCGATAGACATCAGGATGACGATGGCGTTGCGCTTGGACAGGGCGCCATAGAGCCCGATGGAGAAGATGATGGCCGATAATATCAGATAATGCTCTAGACCCACGCTCATATTTTACTTCTCCCTCACCAGGACGATAGCCCCCAGAATTGCCGCCAGCAGGAGAATAGGGGCAATCTCCACGGGCAGGATAAAGCCCCCTTCACCGAAAAGCAGCTTGGCGATGGCCGGCGTGGTCGGCTCCAGGGGCGGGGCTCCCGATACCTGCCAGGTGGTATTGAGCAGGGCAAAAACCACCCCGCCGAAGAAGAGCACGGCCACGATAAAGGCCGGTATCCGCAGTTTGCCCGAGGGGCTGCCCCGCTTGACCTCTCTGGTCAGCATGATAGCCAGGATAATCAACACCGATATGGCGCCGACGTATATCAAAATCTGCACCGCCGCCAGGAAGTCGGCGCTCAAGGTTATATAGATTCCGGCCACCGACAGGAAACAGAGCACCAGGGAAAGAGCCGCCCGGAAGACATCGCGGAAGGAGACCACGGCCAGTGCGGCGCCTACCCCCACTACGGCCAGTATCCAGAAGGCAATGTCGACGCCCATTACCTCTTCCCCCTATCATTGTCCAGAAGTAGCGACTGTTTGGGCAGGGCGGCGGCAATCTTGGGGTGGCCATAGCCGCTGGGCTGGCGCTCCGCCGAGGCCAGCAAAGCCTCATTGGCCAGCACCAGCTCCCCCCGCCGATACCTAGCCCGCTCGTAGGCGTAGCCCATAAATAAAGCTTCATAGGGGCAGGCCTCCACGCAAAGGCCGCAAAAGATGCAGTAGCCGGTATCGACCTCGAACTTCTCGACCTTGAATTTATTCTCTTCAATCATGACCGAGGTTACAATCTCAATGCTCCCCTGGGGGCAGGTCTTGGCGCAGGTGGCGCAACCGGTGCACTTATCCTTGTCCCAGATAAGCTCGTTGCCACGGATCCGGCGCGAGGTGTTGAGCTTCTGCTCCGGGTACTGGGTGGTTACCGGACGCCTCAGCAGGTGCCTTATCGTTACCGCTAAGCCCTTGGCGATGCCTATTCCGTAACGCTCAAACTTCAACTCTGCCCCAACCTAACTTAAAGAATCTTGACCACAAAAGTATCAGGACTATCATAACGCCAAAATTAATCGGCACCAGCACCCAGAGTGAAACCTCGGGCCAGGCCAGTATCTCGACGGCGGTAATGATTAAATTTAACAGGGCTAAGGGGAAGAGGAACTTCCAGGCCAGCGCCATCAGCTGGTCGATTCTGACCCGCGGCACCGTAGTCCTTATCCAGACGATAACGAAGAAGACCAGACCGACCTTGACCAGAAACCAGAGCCAGGGGGGCAACGCTGGGCCTCTCCAGCCGCCGAGGAAGAGGGTGGTAACGATGGCCGAGATTGCCAGCGCCTCGCCGTACTCAGCCAGAAAGAGTAGCCCCCATTTCATCCCCGAGTATTCGGTGTTATAGCCAGCCACAATCTCGGAGTCAGCCTCGGTGAGGTCGAAGGGGGCGCGGTTAATCTCGGCCAGGGCGCCGATGAAGAAGAGGAGAAAGCCCAGCGGCTGCAACAGGATGAAGGGAATATCCTGGGCGGCCACTATCTGCTGCATGGAGAGCGAGCCGGCCAGCAGAATCACGCCGACAAGGGACAATACTACCGGTATCTCATAGCTCACCACCGCGGCTACCTGGCGCATGGCGCCCAACAGAGAATACTTATTATTGGAAGCCCAGCCCGCCATGAAGATGCCCACTGTGGTCACCGAGCTGATAGCCACGACATACAAAATGCCGATATTGAGGTCGACTAGCAGGGCGCCACCCTGGAAGGGAATCACGGCGAAAACCAGCATCACCGGCACTAAGGCCACCACCGGCGCCAGCCAGTGGACGACCTTATCGCCCTTAGTCGGAACAATGTCTTCCTTAACCAGCAGCTTGAGGGCATCGGCTACCGACTGGAAAATGCCGAAGGGTCCGGCGCGGTTGGGCCCCAGCCGTGCCTGCATAATGGCCATCGCCCGGCGCTCAAACCAGATAAATAGCAGAGCTGAAACCATGATGAAAACGATGATAATGACGGCAAATATAGCCCAGTGTGCCCAGAAGTTGCCCGGCCAGTCCGGAGGTAATACTTCCATTGCCATTACCTATCTACCTCACCCATACAGATATCAATGCTGCCGAAGGTTATTATGGCGTCGGCTATCTTCCAGCCCCGCATCATATCACTTAAGGCGGTCAGGTTAATCAGGGTCGGTGCCCGAACATGGAAACGGTAGGGAGCAATTGAGCCGTCCGAGACCAGATAAAAGCCGAGTTCGCCCTTGGGGGCTTCAATATGCCCGTAGGCTTCGCCCACCGGCGGGTAAATAATATGGGGTACCTGGCTCCTCACCTCGCCCCCCGGTAAGCCTTTCACCGCTTGCTTCAAGATGCGCAGGCTCTGGCGCATCTCCTCCACCCTCACCCGGTAGCGGTCATAGCAATCGCCGGCAGTGCCAGTTGGAATATCAAAATCAAAGCGGTCATAAATGGAATAGGGGTCAGCTTTGCGGATATCCCACTTCACCCCGCTGGCGCGGAGCACCGGACCGCTGGCGGCAATATTTATGGCCAGTTCTTTAGACAGAATGCCAACACCCTTAGAGCGCGCCAGCAGTATCTCGTTCTCCTTAAGCAGCCATTCGTACTCGTTAATCCAACCCGGCATCTCTTTGACGAACTTCTTCAGCGCCGGCAGGAACTCCTCAGGGACATCCTGGCTGACGCCGCCGACCCGCATATAGTTATAGGTCAGCCGCTGACCTGAGACCATCTCAAAGAGGTCCAAAATCTTCTCCCTTTCCCGAATCATATAGACGAGGGGGGTCATAAAAGCGCCACAATCTTGTAAGAAAGATCCAACCGCTATCAGGTGACTGGCAATGCGCTGGAGTTCAGCCATAATCACCCGAATATATTCTGCCCGCTCCGGAACCGGAATCCCGGCCAGCTTCTCCACGGCCAGACAGTAAGCCATGTTATTGCTCATCGAGGCTAAGTAGTCCAGGCGGTCGGTTAGGGGAATAACGCCGCCGTAGGTCCGCTCCTCGGCCAGCTTCTCAATGCCGCGGTGGAGGTAGCCGAAGACGGGCTCCATGTTAACGATGACTTCACCGTCCATGGTCATCCTCATACGGAAGACACCGTGGGTGCTGGGGTGCGCCGGACCGACATTGACCACATAGGGTTCGGCTCTGATTACTATTTCTTTAGTAGTAGCCATCGCTTTTGTTTTTCTTCCCACCCAGACCCACCCTAGAGAGGTCTTACCTCTCTTACAACTCTCTACTCCACCCCTTTGAGGGCGGCGGGTGGGAATAGATACCAAATATCAAGTCCCCTTTTAACCCTCC
>DAOUMQ010000230.1:0-5929 GCA_034410425.1 Dehalococcoidales bacterium
AGAGGGTGCGGTAATAGGGGTGTCAACCCCTATAGGGTGGGCAGGGTGGGTAGCAGGACATTAAGTAAAAGGGAGGGGTGGGGAGAAAGCCGCTGTCCTCTTGACGGCGGTAAGATTATGGTTTACATTATAACCTACCGCTATCGGTACTTTATAAGAGCATGCTGTATCATTGGATAATAGCTGGCGGACTGATTACCTTCGTGCTCAATATCCTCTTAAATATCTGGGCACTGAAGAGACCGCGTAGAGACAGCAAGCTGCCCCAGTCGGCGCCTCTGGTCTCTATCCTCGTCCCGACCAGGGACGAAGAGGAAAACATCGAGGCCTGCCTGAAATCCCTGCAGGACCAGGACTACCCCAATTTTGAGATTCTAGTGCTGGATGATAGCCGCAGCGATGATACCTTTGACATTGTCCAGCGCATAGCCGCCGCCGATAAGCGCATCAGCCTCTTCCGCTCGGAGCCGCTCCCCGAAGGCTGGGTAGGCAAGCCCTTCGGCTGCTATCAGCTTGCCCGGAAAGCAAGAGGCTCCTGGCTATTATTCGTTGACGCCGATACAGTGCACGCCCCCCATATGCTGCGCAGCGTGCTGGCCACGGCCATTAAATTAAAACCGGGCATGCTCTCCGGCTTCCCCCGCCAGCTGGCCAGCTCCTGGCCGCAGAAGATAGCCATCCCGGTAATATACTTCGTCATTATGAGCTGGTTCCCGCTCTGGTGGCTTCAGCGCTCAAAGAAACCGAAGCCCTCGCTGGCTATCGGGCAGTTTCTCCTCTTCTCCAAAGAGGCATACTGGCATGTTGGCGGGCACAAGGCGGTCAAGTCCAGGATTCTGGAGGACGTCTGGCTTGGCGTTGAGATAACCCGTCATGGCTGGCGGCATATCGCCCTTGACCTTTCCCCGGTGGTTGCCTGCAATATGTACCGCAACCTGGGAGCCATGTGGGAAGGGTTCATCAGGTGGCTATATTCGGTGGCGGCTGTATCGCGGTTAGCCCTCGTTTTGATGATTGCCGCCGGCTACCTTTTCTTTCTGGCCCCGTTCTACTGGCTGTGGCGGGAGTTGTTCGTCGTCTCCGCTCCCAGCGGCTGGGAGACTATCCTCATCTTCTCCCAGGTGGCCCTGATAATAGCTATGCGCTGGCTGGTGGATGGGCGTTTCAGGAGCTCGCTTATTTCCGCTCTCCTGCACCCGATTGGCTTCTCCTTCCTGGTGCTGATTAGCCTCTACGGTCTCCTGCTGCGGGTTATCGGCGCTGGCGTTCGTTGGAAGAATCGGCTCTACAGCGAAGCATCGGCCGCGGATTAGGACTTGGTCAGCGCTGAGCTCTCCCTCTCCTTGTCCAGCATCCCCCAGCTTGCTATAATGTAGCCAATCTAGTTTGAGGCTATCATGATGGCTAAATCCTCGGCGTCCTATCACCGAATAGTGGCTAAGTTCGGCACCAGCCTGCTTACCGGCGGCAGCGACCATCTCGACCGGGAGATAATGGCGAGCCTGGTAGGGCAGGTAGGGCAGTTGCATAAGCAGGGGCGGGAGGTGATTATAGTCTCCTCCGGGGCTATAGCTGCGGGCAGGCATATGCTGGGGCTGGCCAAGCAGATAAAGGGCATTCCCTTCCGGCAGGTGCTGGCTTCGGTGGGGCAGCACCGCCTGATGAACCTCTACGAACAGCTTTTCAGCCAGTATGATATCACCGTGGCCCAGGCGTTGCTGGCCAGGACCGACCTCCTCAACCGGGCGGGCTACCTCAATGCCCGCAATACCCTGCTGGCCCTGTTGGAGCTTAAAGTGCTATGTATCGTCAACGAGAACGACGTGGTGGCGGTGGACGAGATTCAGGAGGCGGTGTTCGGCGATAACGATAATCTTTCGGCGATGGTGGCCAATCTGATTGATGCCGACCTCCTCCTTCTCCTTACCGATATCGGCGGGCTTTATACGGCCGACCCCCACCGCGACACCGATGCCGAGCTCATTCCCCAGGTGGAGGTTATAGATTCGGAGATTGAGCGCCTGGCGGCGGATACCCCGGGGCGGCTGGGGGCGGGGGGCATGATTACCAAGGTGGGTGCCGCCAAGCTGGCTACATCCTTCGGGGTGACGGTGGTTATCGCCGACGGCAGGGAGAAGGATGTTATCTTGAGGCTGGCCGGCGGCGAGCCTATCGGCACCCGTTTCCTGCCGTCTGCCAGCAAGCTGGAGAGCCGCCGGCGCTGGATGCTCAGCGGCCTTTCCACCAGGGGCAGGCTGGTGGTGGATTCCGGAGCCGCCCAGGCATTAAAAAAGGAGAATCGGAGCCTGCTGGCCGCTGGCATAAAGGATATCGAGGGCAATTTTCAGCGTGGCGACATAGTCAATATCTGCGACCCCGAGGGGGCACGGCTCGGCTGTGGCATCACCAACTACAGCTCGGCCGATATTAAGGTTATCAAGGGAGCGCACTCCGGGAAGATTGCCACTCTTCTCGGTTATGACTACGGCTCGGAGGTGGTGCACCGGAATAACCTGGTGGTGGTCTAGAAAGCGAGGCTAGAGTTAAGCATGGGCAAACTTGTCGGTATCGGCAAACTTTATGCTCCGGGGGGTGACCAGACAGGGGTCGGTATCAAGTACCGTTTCTATGTTGAGTCGGCGGCCGGCTGGCGGGGCGAGTTTATCTTGAGGGAATACCGGCGCTTTAAAGACGGCGATGGCTATGTGATTGAGCTGGAGGACGGGCGCAGGGGCGATTGTTATATCCGTAAGATGATCAACCGGGTGATTTCTAACGTTCCCCCCACCTTCAGCTATTATTTTCGGGGGAGCGGGCGGCTTACCAAGCCAAAGAAGTAATGACGGGGGGTTTAGGGGGGTAATTGGGTTAGAGGAGGGAATCAATGGCTATGAAACTAAATGAGTTAAGGACGCTGCCTAAGAAAGAGCTTTGGAAACTTTATGACAAAGAAGCTGAGCATGTCCAAGCAAGTTTGAATCAGTATCGGGATGAAATCGTTAGGCGGGAACAAAACAAACAAACGATAGTACTTATCTGGTTAACCGTTTTCATGGTTGTTACCACTGTTTTTTCTGCCATCGGAGTATTTGTTAATTAGGGTAGTCCAAGAGGGACGAAGCTATCTTTTCCCGCTCGCTGCCCTTAATTAAGAAAGGGATAGAAGAATAAAAGAGGGGTTTTAAAGGTTTAATTTCCCAAACCCACCCACCCTCATAGGCTTTGCCTCTTGAAACACCTTGATTTATCGGGGTTTTGTGATAGGGGTGTCAACTCCTGTGGGGCGGGTTGGGTGGGAAGGAAGACAAACGGTTAAGAACGGGGTGGGGTTAAGAAGAGTTGTAAGAGGGTGAAAACCCTTTAGGGCGGGCTGGGTGGGACGCAAAACGCAGGTTGAAAAGGGGGTGAGGCAGAATGAAATCGGCAATCAAGGAACTGGAAGAAAAGGCGAAAGCGGCCAAGGCGGCATCGCGCCGCCTAGCTTACCTCTCGGCTGAGGTCAAGAACAAAGCTTTACATAATATCTCAAGCCAGCTCCTAGCCAAACAGAAAGAAATACTGGCGGCTAACCAGATTGACTACCACCAGGCCCATACCTCGGGGATGAACGCCGCCATGCTGGACAGGCTCATGCTCTCCCCGGAGCGCCTTAAAGGCATCGCCAACGACGTGCTGGCGGTGGCGGCCTTGCCCGACCCGGTGGGCGAGGTCTTTGATGAGCGCACCATGCCCAACGGCCTGAAATTGAGCCGGAGGCGGGTGCCGCTGGGGGTCATCGGCGCCATCTACGAGAGCCGCCCCAACGTTACCATAGACATCTCCGCCCTCTGCCTGAAATCGGGCAACGCTATTATCTTGAGAGGGGGCAAGGAAGCCGTCCACTCCAACAGCGCCCTGGCTAGGGTAGTCCAAGAAGCGTCAACAGGAGCCGGCGTTCCTGAAGGCGCGGTGCAGTTCATCGAGAGTGCCGAGCGGGCGCTGGTCGACGAGATGCTCAAATTACGACAGTATATCGACCTGATTGTCCCCCGGGGCGGGGCCGGTCTGATAAAGCTGGTCAGGGACAACGCCGCCATGCCGGTGGTGGCCGGTGGCATCGGCGTCTGCCATACCTATGTCGACAAGAGCGCCGATATAGACAAAGCGGTGGCTATCGTCTTTAACGCCAAGGTTCAGCGCCCAACCGTCTGCAACGCCCTGGACACCATCCTGGTCCACGCCGATATCGCTAAAGAATATCTGCCCCTGGCGGCGGCGGAGCTGGCTAAAGCCGGCGTGGAGTTGCACTGCGATGAGCGGGCGATGGCTATCCTGAAGTCCCAGCCCTCCTTGAAGCTCAAAGCGGCCACCGATGAAGACTGGGGCAAGGAGTTCTTATCGCTGGTGGCGGCGGTTAAGGTGGTGGACTCACTGGACGAGGCGCTGGAGCACATCGAGCGCTACGGCTCGGGGCATTCCGAGGCGATTATCACCTCCGAAGACAGCGCCGCCAAGCGCTTCCTCGACGAGGTGGACGCCGCCTGCGTCTACGTCAATGCCAGCACCCGCTTTACCGATGGCGCCCAGTTCGGGCTGGGGGCGGAGGTGGGCATAAGCACCCAGAAGTTCCACGCCCGAGGCCCGCTGGGGGTAAGGGAGCTGACCAGCTATAAGTGGATTATCCTGGGCAGCGGGCAGGTGAGGCCGTAGAGGCTATATTGTTTCCAAAGCGGCCTTTTGAACCTCAAAAAGCTGGTTGATGCCCTTTTCCGCCAGAGCGAGCATAGAATCGATGGTCTTTTTGGGGAAGGGCTTGCCCTCGGCGGTGCCCTGGACCTCGACAAAATCACCCTGGCTGGTCATCACCACGTTAAAATCGACGGCGGCGTTGCAGTCTTCGTCATAGCAAAGGTCTAGCATCTGGTAATCGTGGACGATGCCGACGCTGGTGGCGGCCACGGCGCTCTTTAGGGGGATAGACGATATTATGCCCATGTTGGCCATGGTCTGCAGAGCCTGGTTTAAGGCGACGTAGGCGCCGGTGATGGCGGCGGTGCGGGTGCCGCCGTCTGCCTGCAGCACGTCGCAATCTATGATTAGAGTCCTTTCCCCGAGGTCGGCGAGGTCGGTGACCGCCCGCAGTGAGCGCCCGATGAGGCGCTGGATTTCCTGGCTCCTGCCGGCAACCCTGCCCATTGATGCTTCGCGGGGGCTGCGGGTGACGGTGGAGCGGGGCAGCATGCCGTATTCGGCGGTAATCCAGCCCGTGCCCCCTCCCCTCAGGAAGGGCGGCACCTTCTCGTCAACGCTGACCGAGCAGAGTACCCTGGTCTTTCCCAGCTCAATCAGCGCCGAGCCCTCGGCAAAGCTCTGGTAGCCGGGGGTTATCTTTACCGCTCTTAGTTCATCGTGGGCACGCCCGTCGGCCCTTTTCATAGTTAGTGTCTCCGTTTAGAGGTATGTCAGAGTATATCATTGATGGGTGCTATTGGCAATCCTCCCCGCCCGGCACGTCTTGCGTCCCACCCGTCCCGCCCAATGGGGTAAATCCCCCTTAATCCCCCTTTTTCAAAGGGGGAGGAGTTTCATTAAAAGGGCGGCGGGTGGGAAAAGATTTAGAATGGGGAGGGGAAGAAAAACCTCTCTCTTTGACCCTCCGCCTTGGGGCTGATAGAATGACCCCGTGAACATTACCCCAGAGATTACCGGCTTAATAGACGAAATCAAGAACGATAAGGTTCATGGCGCCAGCCAGCTGGCCCGGCAGGCAATGCATGTTTTGAAGACCGCCGCCGAGCGCAGCCAGGCGGAAAGCGTTGAAGATTTTTTATCGGAGCTAAAGAGGGTGGGGGAGGGTCTAATGGCCGCCCGCCCGGCGATGGCGCCCATTTCCAATATCACCGGCCGTTTTTGGGAGGCAATGTCTCCGGTCTCGCCCAACGAGGGCCTG
>DAOUMQ010000231.1:0-2019 GCA_034410425.1 Dehalococcoidales bacterium
CCCCCCGATTCTTCCACTTCGGTAAGCCTCCTCGCTGTAGGCAACTAAGCCCCAAAGTTCACGCCTCTGCCAGTACTATCCCCGCCACCGGTATTTTATAGAAAGCATCGACTATAGCCGGGTCGAACTGGCTACCAGAGCACCGCTTGATTTCGCCCAGAGCCTCACTAATAGACATCGCCGAGCGATAGGGTCGGTCGGAAGTCATGGCATCAAAGGCATCGGCCACGGCCAGGATTCTAGCGCCAAGCGGTATGTCCTCGCCGCTTTCGCCCTGTTCACTTCTACTGCCGTCGTAATAGTCATGGTGGTGTTCAATCATTGCCACCACCCTATCGTTTACCACCGGTTTCACGATGCCAGCCCCTACATGGGGATGAGTCATAATATGCTCGTACTCCTCGGCAGTCAGCTCGCCTGGCTTGTTCTGAATAAGCTGGTCAATGGCAATCTTGCCGACATCGTGGAGCAGGCCTCCCCAGCGCAGGTCTTCCAAATCATTTGCCGATAGACCCATCTCTTTGCCTATAGCCACGGCAATCTCGGTTACCCTTCTAGAATGCCCGGCGGTATACTTATCCTTGGCCTCAAGGGCAAAGGCTAAGGCCTCAATAGCGCCCAGAAAGACCTTGCGTATCTCTTTGGTCTGTTCGTCAACCTTTTCTTCCAGCTGCTGCTGGTACTTCTTAATCTCTAATTCTAGCCTTCTCTTGTCCAGAACCCCTTCCACGCTCAGCAAAACCTCGGACAGGTCAAAGGGCTTGCAGATATAATCATAGGCGCCCTCCTTCATGCACTGAGTAATGGTACTGGCATCGCTAAGAGCCGTAGCCATTATGACCGCCGTATCAGGGTAACCGGTCTTTATCTCAGGCAGCAGCTCGATTCCTGACTTGCCCGGCATCTTTATGTCCAGAATCACCAGCTCAACCTGGTCTCCCTTTAATTTCGCCAGCGCCTGGCTGGCGCCATCAGCTTCCTGGCAATTATAGCCTTCCCGGGAAAGCTTCTGGCAGAGAAGCTTCCTGACCATTGCCTCATCATCAACCACCAGTATTCTTGCCTTATTGCTCACCATGGCCTTAACCCTCCAGCACCTGCCTGACTATGGTCTTTAGCTCATCGGGGGTAAACGGTTTAGGCAGATATGCTTTTTTAGTCCCATTAAGCAGAGACGTCAGCTTTTCATCCAGAACGTCTCCGGTGGTGAAGATAACTCTATCGGCAAGCTTTGGGTATTTCTCCTCTATGTGTTGATAAAGCTCCTTGCCGTTCATTATCGGTGTCCTTATGTCAATGAGGCAGAGGTCGTATTTCCTTTTAGCTAACATCTCCTCAGCGATGGCACCGTTGACAGCAATCTCAACCTCAAAACCCTCAGCAGTAAGAGTTCTCAGGCACACCTGAGAGATACCTGGCTCATCTTCAACAACCAGGATTACTTTTTTGCCGCCCTTGGTATTTCCCATGACTTTAGCTCCTCTCACTGCTCGAATGAGCACTATTAATAACCGGTAATTCCACGACAAAAGTAGCGCCGCTGCCCGGCCTGCTCTTGGCGTATATCTTGCCGCCGTGTTCAGCCACTATCCCGTGACAAACGCTGAGTCCCAGACCGGTGCCCTTGCCTACTTCCTTGGTGGTAAAGAAGGGGTCAAATATCCGATTCAGGTTTTCCCTGGAAATACCCGGCCCGCTATCGTTAAACGATGCCCTGACAAAGCCATCGACCGTCTGGGTCGTAACGGTAAGGGTGCCTCCTTTACTGGAATCGAGCATGGCGCCTTCAGCGTTGAGAATAATGTTGATAAAGACCTGCTGCATCTGGGAATAGTCAGCCATGACCTCGGGCAGGTCGGAGGCGAAGCGGGTATTAACCCGAATATTGCTTACCCCCTGCTCATAGGCACGTAGTTTGAGCACCCCCTCTATAATGCTATTCATATTTGTCGGTTGCTTTGTCGGCGCCTGTTTGCGGGCGAAGGTGAGCAGATTCCTGGCTACATTGGCGGCACGCTG
>DAOUMQ010000232.1:0-1705 GCA_034410425.1 Dehalococcoidales bacterium
GGTGGTGGTCACGGCGCAGCCGGAAAAGTGCGGCCAGCTCTATGAACAACTGGTAACCTGGAGCCAGGCCGGCCCGATAAAGCTCTTCCCCGAGCCTGACGCCCTCCCCTACCAGCGCCTCTCTTCAGACCAAACAGAGCCAGAAAGGGTGCCGGTGCTGGCGGCCCTGGCCGGCTTCGATGGAGAGGCAAGTCCTCCCCTGGTGGTCGCCTCGGCCCCGGCTTTGACGGCGAAAACAACGCCCTATAAACTTTTCGCCGCCGCCTGCCACAAGGTAGAACGGGGAATGAACATCGAGCCCTTCCAACTGCTAAAGAAGTGGCAGGCTATGGGCTACCGGCTGGAAAACACCGTGGAGGTGCCGGGAACGATAGCCCATCGCGGCGGCATTATCGATATCTACCCCCCCACCAGCGACCTCCCCGCCCGCCTCGAGTTCCTGGGCAACACCATCGACAGCCTGCGCCTCTTCGACCCGGCCAGCCAGCGCTCATCAAACCCGATAGCATCGATAGCCATCTGTCCGGCCACGGAACAATTAACCTCCTTGAAAGACAGCCTGCTGGACTTCCTTCCCCCGGGCTGCCTGCTGGTGCTCGATGAAGAGCCTAATATCCAGCAGGCGATGGAGGAGCTAGATAGCCAGGCCAACGAACTGCGAGCCGAGAAGCTGGAGCGAGGTGAGCTACCCATTAATTTCCCCCGCCCCTACTTCACCTGGCCGGAGCTGGAGCCAAAGGTAAGGCGGAAACCGCGCCTCAGCCTTACCGCCTGGGGCGTCGGACAGGAAGAGCCAGCCCACCGGCTGGACTTTGCCACCGCTCCCGGCTACGCCGCACAGCTACCGGCATTTATTAAAAAGGCAAAACAGCTAATAAAGCAGAAACGGCGGCTGATAATGGTCAGCCACCAGGCCAGCCGCCTCTCCGAGCTTTTGGAGCAAGAAGATATCATGGCTTCAGCCATTACCGAGATAGAAGAGATACCACCGCCCGGTTCATTGACTTTAGTCCAGGGGCTACTGGCTGAGGGCTGGGTGATGAATAACCAGACCCATCTTTTCACCGATGCCGAAATCTTCGGCTTTATCAAGCAGAGGCGGCTGGTCAAGAGAAGGGCGGTGCCCCACCACCAGTTCCTCATCGAGCTGACCCCCGGCGACTACGTGGTGCATGTCGAGCACGGCATCGCCAAGTTTGCCGGCGTCACCAGGATGAGCAGTAATGAAAGCCAGAAGGAGTACCTGGTCCTGCAGTATGCCGCCGGCGATACCCTCTATGTCCCCACCGACCAGATAGACCGCGTCAACCGCTACATAGGCGGCGGGGAACAGCCGCCCACGCTCTCCCGGCTGGGCACCCAGGAGTGGACGAGAACCAAGCAGAAGGTGAGGGAATCGGTGGAGGACATCGCCCAGGAACTGCTGGCCCTCTATGCCGCCAGGGAGGTCGTCCCCGGCTTCACCTTCTCCCGGGATACCATCTGGCAGCAGGAGCTTGAGGCATCATTCCCCTACGTGGAGACCCCCGACCAGATTGAGGTGCAGGAGCAGGTAAAAGAGGACATGGAGAAAGCCAAGCCCATGGACCGCCTGGTCTGCGGCGACGTCGGCTACGGTAAGACCGAGGTCGCCATCCGCGCCGCTTTCAAGGCGGTGATGGACGGCAAGCAGGTGGCGGTGCTGGTGCCGACCACCGTCCTCGCC
>DAOUMQ010000233.1:0-4537 GCA_034410425.1 Dehalococcoidales bacterium
CTGGTCGTGCTGAACAGGGGAGAGCACGTTCCAGCGGATGGAGAGGTCGTCGAAAATATCAAGTTGGCGGTGGACGAAGCCATCTTGACGGGCGAGAGCGAGCCGGTTGGCAAGAGTACAAATCCCGGTCAGAATCAAGCCTACATGGGAACGACGGTGCTGACGGGGCGAGGTCTCGTGCGCGTGACTCACACCGGCGCGAATACCGAGCTGGGGCAGATCGCGACCAGCCAAAACATGTTATAATTGATACCTCAAAGCCCTTGGAAGAAAACGTAACAAAAACCATCGATAAGATTTATTGAGGGGCGGGGTATAGAGAGTCTAAGAGAGGTTTTACCTCTTTTGGGCGGGCTGGGTGGGACGATAAACGACTGTTAAAATAGGGGGTGAGCTTGAAAAATTACGATATCAAAGACCCTTCTCTGGCTGAAGCCGGCAGACAGCGCATAGAGTGGGCTTACCGCGAGATGCCGGTTATAAAACTCATCAGGGAAAGGTTTGCCAAAGAGAAGCCCTTAAAGGGTATCAGGATTTCCGGATGCCTCCATATCACCACCGAGACGGCCAACCTGGCGCTGGCCCTCAAGGAAGGTGGGGCCGAGACTATCCTCTGCGCCTCCAACCCATTAAGCACCCAAGACGATGCCGCCGCCGCCCTGGTGGAATACGGCATTCCGGTCAACGCCATTAAGGGGGAGGACGAGAAAACATACTACAAGCACATCGATACCGCCCTGGACAATAAACCCCAGCTTACCGTGGACGACGGCGCCGACCTGGTCACCACCCTGCATACCAAGCGCAAAGACCTCCTCGGCAACGTTATCGGCGGCACCGAGGAGACCACCACCGGCGTTATCCGCCTGCGCAGTCTGGAGAAAACGGGCGGATTAAAGTATCCCATAATCGCCGTCAACGACGCCCAGACCAAGTACCTATTTGACAACAGATACGGGACAGGACAGAGCACCATTGACGGCATCACCCGCGCCACCAATATCCTCTGGGCGGGCAAAAAGGTGGTCGTCTGCGGCTACGGCTGGTGCGGGCACGGCCTCGCCCTGAGGGCCAGTGGGCTGGGCTCCCAGGTAATCGTCACCGAGGTCGAGCCGGTGCGCGCCCTGGAGGCGGCTATGGACGGCTACCAGGTCATGCCCATCGCCGAGGCCGCCAGGATAGGTGATATATTTATTACCGTCAGCGGCGATAAGAGCGTTATTGACGAAGCCCACCTGAGGGTTATGAAAGACGGGGCTATTCTGGCCAACAGCGGGCACTTCAACGTGGAGATAAACATCCCCGCCCTGGAAAAAATGGCCCGCAGTAAACGGCGTTTAAGGACATTCGTCGATGAGTACACCCTCAAAGACGGCCGCCGAATTTACCTGCTGGGGGAAGGCAGACTGATTAACCTGGCCGCCGCCGAGGGGCACCCGGCCAGCGTCATGGACATGAGCTTTGCCAACCAGGCCCTCTGCCTGGAGTACATGGTCAAAAACAGGGGCAAACTTGAGACCAGGGTTCACCCCGTGCCCCAGGAAATAGATAAACAGGTAGCCCGCTTGAAACTGGACTCCAAGGGGATTAGGATTGATAGCCTGACACCAGAGCAGGAGCAGTACCTGACCAGCTGGCAGGAAGGGACCTAGCAAAGGAGAGAAATGCCAAGTAGCTTTAGCAGTTCACCCGCTTATATGCTCACCTCGGAATCGGTCACCGAAGGGCATCCGGATAAGCTCTGCGACCAGATAGCCGACGCCGTCCTGGACAATATCCTAGGGCAAGACCCCTATGCCCGGGTAGCCTGCGAGACGGCGGTGACCAACGGCCTGATAATCGTCCTCGGCGAGATTAGCACCGACTGCTATGTCGAGATTCCCCAGATAGTGCGGGAGGTAGTCCGCGATGCCGGCTACACCCACCCCGAATACGGCTTCGATTATCAGTCCTGCGGGGTGATGGTCTCCATCAAGGAGCAGTCCGGCGACATCGCCCTGGGGGTGAATAAATCGCTGGAGGCAAAAGAAGCATCAGGCGATGAGCTCGACAGCATCGGCGCCGGCGACCAGGGCATGATGGTCGGCTTTGCCTGCAACGAGACGCCCGAGCTAATGCCGCTGCCCATCTCCCTGGCACATAAGCTCTGCCAGCGCTTAGCTCAAGTGAGAAAGGACAACACCCTACCCTACCTCCGCCCCGACGGCAAGTCGCAGGTAACGGTAGAGTACTCTAACGGCGCCCCCCGGCGCGTAGACAGCATAGTGATTGGCGCCCAGCACAACCCCGATGTCAGCCAGGCCCAGATTGCCAAGGACATCATCAATCATGTCATCAAAGAGGTAATTCCGGCGACACTGATAGACGATAAGACCATGTATTATGTCAACTCCACCGGGCGCTTTGTCATCGGGGGGCCGGTATCCGATACCGGCTTTACCGGCCGCAAGCTCCTGGTCGATACCTACGGCGGCATCGCCCGCCACGGCGGCGGCAGCTTCTCCGGCAAAGACCCGACCAAGGTCGACCGCTCGGCGGCTTACATGGCCCGCTACATCGCCAAGAATATCGTCGCTGCCGGTCTGGCGGAGCGGCTGGAAGTCCAGATTGCCTATTCCATCGGCGTTGCCCGCCCCCTCTCGGTATCGGTTGAGACCTTCGGCACCGGCAAGGTCGACCACGGAGACATACTCAAGCTGCTAGACAAGCACTTCGACCTCAGACCGGAAGCCATCATCCGCACCCTCAACCTGCGCCGCCCCATCTACCGGCAGACCGCCTGCTACGGGCACTTTGGCCGGCCCGACCTTGACCTCCCCTGGGAGAAGACAGACAAGGCGGAGGCGCTAAAGAAAGAGGCGGGGAAGTAGCGGGGAGTCCAAGAGGGGCTTTAGCCCCTCTCCCCCAATTTTTTATATCTTTTCCCACCCGCCGCCCTTCTAAGGAAACCCTCCCCCTTTGAAAAAGGGGGATTAAGGGGGATTTACCCAGCACGGCAGGGCGGGCTGGGTGGGACGCAAAACGCAGGGGGTTACGAAATCCCTCTCTATCTCCCTTTACTAAAGGGCGAGGTAATGTGATGGGGGGTGGGGAGAGAAGTCTATAGAGGTAACACCTCTATAGGGCGGGCTGGGTGGGAAGAAAGACCTACGCTAACAAGGCGGGGATGTAGCCACAAATGGAGAAAATACTCTTCGGCTGGAGCGGCGGCAAAGACAGCGCCATGGCACTCTACCAGATTCAGAAGGACAAGAAATACCAGGTAGCCTCTCTGCTCACCACCGTAACCGAAGGCTATGAGCGGGTCAGTCTGCACGGCGTGCGCCGTACTATGGTAGAAAAGCAGGCTCTCTCCCTGGATATACCCCTTCATGAAGTCTTTATCCCCAAGTCCTGCTCCACAGAAGAATACGGCGCCAGGATGAAGGCAGCCCTGAAAAAGCTCAAGCAGGACGGCATCGAGGCGGTAGCCTTCGGCGATATTTTCCTAGAAGAGGTCAGGCAATACCGGGAGGAAAACCTGGCCAGAGCAGGCATGAAGAGCGTCTTCCCGCTCTGGGGCAGAGACTCCGCCGAGCTCATAAGCTCGTTTATCGCCTCCGGCTTCCAGGCAGTAGTTACCTGCATCGACAGCAAAGTCCTGGACAAGAGATTCCTGGGCAGGAAGCTCGACCAAGACTTTATCGCCGAGCTTCCCCCAAATATAGACCCCAGCGGCGAGAACGGGGAGTTTCACACCTTTGTCTATGACGGCCCCATATTCAAACAAAGGATAGGCTTCGAGCGGGGAGAAACGGTACTTAAGGGAGTTTTCTACTTTATTGATTTAATACCCGAAGAGGGGTATTGACTTAAACCAAGCCGAGGGGGTAAGATTTGGCCAACAGGGGTATATGGTTCAACCAAAGGAGGTAGCCAAATGGGGAAATACAAAGGAATTAAATGGCTAATTGTGTGCCTGATTACATTAGCCATGCTCATGGGGGTCAGCGGGTGCGTCACCAACTCGCCGCCGATTATCTACAGCCTCACCCCCAGCGTCTCCAGCCTGGGGCCCGGGGCCAGCTGCACCGTAACCTGTAGCGCCAGCGACCCCAACGGCGATACCCTCATCTACGCCTGGTCGGTCAGCGGTGGGGCTATAACCGGGGCAGGCAGCTCCGTTTCCTGGACAGCGCCATTAACCCAGGGGAACTACACCATCACCGTCAACGTCAGCGATGGCAGGGGCGGGACGGACAGCGAGAGCTGTACCGTTAGCGTCGCCAATACGCCGCCGTCTATCGCCAGCCTCACCCCCAGCGCCACCAGCGTGCTACCCGGGGGTAGCTGTACCGTAACCTGTAGTGCCAGCGACGCCGACGGCGATACCCTCAGCTATACCTGGTCAGCCACCGGCGGGGCTATAACCGGAACGGGCAGCATCGTCACCTGGACAGCGCCGGCAACCTTGGGAAGCTATATCGTCAGCGTGACCATCAGCGACGGCAAAGGCGGGTCGGATAGCGAGAGCTGCACCATCACCGTGGAAACGGTA
>DAOUMQ010000234.1:0-3620 GCA_034410425.1 Dehalococcoidales bacterium
GGGGGGAAAGAAAAACTTGGATAAATACTTTGCCCCTATCACAGGCTATGCTAAAATGAATTTATGACGGCAGACTACATCACCGAGCAGGTAAGGGGGCTGCCCTCTCGTCCCGGCGTCTACCTGTTTAAAGACGGCGAAGGCAATATCCTCTATGTGGGCAAGGCGGCTAACCTGCGCCACCGGGTAAGCTCCTACTTCGGCGCCGGGCAGAAGCTGACGCCCAAAGGCGAGCGGATGGTAAGCAAGGTCGCCGACCTGGAATACTTCGTTACCACCTCGGAGCAGGAGGCGCTCATCCTGGAGCTGAACCTGATAAAGAGGCACCACCCCCACTACAATGTCCGCCTCAAGGACGATAAGAGCTTCCCCTACCTAAAGATAGACCCCGGTGAGGACTGGCCCCGGGTGCACATCACCCGCCGCCTGGAAGAAAACGGTGGGCGTTACTTCGGCCCCTTTGCCAGCGCCAAGTCGGTGCGCCAGACCTTAAAGTTATTAAAGGGGATTTTCCCCTTCCGTTCCTGCACCAGAGTCATCACCGGCGCCGACCCCAGAGCCTGCCTTGAATACGATATCGGGCACTGCCTGGCCCCCTGCATCGGCCTGGCTGGCCGTCAAGAATACGCCGAGGTCATCAAGCAGGTCATCCTTTTCCTGGAGGGGAAACAGGCAAGGGTGGTTAAACAGCTTAAAGGGCGGATGAACAAGGCGGCTGAAGACTTAGACTTCGAGAGGGCGAGCCGACTCAGGGACCAGATTCAAGCCCTGGAGAGGGTGGTCGAGGGGCAGAGAATCGCCACCACGGTGAAAGGGGAACAGGACGTTATCGCCTTTGAGGGAGACAAAGACCAGGCCTGCGTCCAGGTCTTCTTCATCCGCGGCGGCAAGCTCATCGGCCGCGAGAGCTTTGTCCTGCAGGGGACGCGGTACGAAGAGCCGGGCCAGATTATGAGCAGCTTTATCCAGCAGTTTTATGCCTCCAGCCCCCACATCCCCCCGCTTTTGCTTCTCCAGCACCCGGTGGCAGATATGGCTACCCTCCAGGGCTGGCTGCAGAATAAACGGGGTGGCAGGGTTGAAATTGAGGTGCCGCGGCGGGGCAAGAAAAGACAGCTGGTGAAAACGGTTGCCGAAAACGCCCGGCAGAGTCTGGAACAGCTCAAGATAAAGCAGCTGGCCTCGCCGACAGCGCTATCGGCGGCGCTGGGGGAAATAAAAGAGAGGCTTAATTTGCCCCGACTCCCCTCCCGCATAGAGGGCTATGACATCTCCGATATTCAGGGAGCGGCCGCGGTGGGCAGCATGGTCGTCTTCGATAAAGGCAAGCCCAAGCCAGCCCACTACCGGCGCTTTAGAATCAAGAGCGTCTCCGGCGTCGACGACTACGCCATGCTTGAGGAGGTGCTCAAACGACGCTTCAAGCGCGCCGGCGCCGCCTCGGATAGCTGGGCAATCATGCCCGACCTGGTGCTCATCGACGGGGGCAAGGGGCAGCTCAACGCCGCCCTTAGCGCCATGAAGGAAGTGGGGGCTGACTCTATACCTACTGCCGGTCTGGCCAAGGAAAACGAGGAGCTATTCATCCCCCGCCGGAAAGAGCCCATCGTCCTGCCCCGCTCTTCCCACGGCCTGCAGTTATTACAGCGCCTCAGGGACGAGGCGCACCGCTTCGCCCTCGGCTATCACCAGAAGGTAAGAAAAAAGCAGAGCTTCGCCTCGGCCCTGGACACCGTCCCCGGCATCGGCCCCAAGCGCAAAAAGGCCCTAATCAGGCAGTTCGGCTCGGTTAAAGCCATCCGGGAGGCACCGCTTGAGGAGCTGGCTGGCGCCAAGGGCATGAGCCCGAAACTGGCCAAGACTATAAAGGAGCACCTCTAAAGATGCCCGCCAACCTGCCGCCGCAGTACTTTGACGCCGAAAAGAACTTCCGCCAGGCTAAGAACCCGCTGGAAAAGATAGCCGCCCTGGAGGAAATGCTGGCCATTATGCCCAAGCACAAGGGCACCGACCACCTGCGGGCCAAGCTCAGAGCCAGGATTGCCCGCCTGACCGAGGCCTCGGAGAAGAAGGCGGCTACCAAGCGGGCTTCAGTAGTCATCGAGAAGGAAGGCGCTGCCCAGGTGGCGGTAGTCGGCCTGCCCAACGCCGGCAAGTCCCGGCTGGTCGCCGCCATCACCAATGCCTCCCCGCCCGTCGCCGATTACCCCTTCACCACCCACAGCGCCACCCCGGGAATGATGGAGTTTGAGAACATCAAGATACAGCTGATTGACACCCCGTCTCTGGCACCCCAGGCCATCGAATTCTGGCTGCCGCCCCTGCTGCGGCGGGCCGACGCCCTGCTGATTGTAGTCGACTTAGATTCAAACCCCCGCCAGCAGATGGAGGCGATATTAAGTCAACTGGAAAATATGAGAATAGTAATCGGCGATGTCGAAGCCAGGGAAGAAGCGGAGTTCACTTTATGGCCTAAGAAGGCGCTGATTATCGGCAACAAGCTGGACCGGGATAAAGACGGCCAGAACTACGCCGCCCTTAAAAAAGGCTACGGAGAGAAAATGCCGGTCATTGCTATCTCGGCCGGAGAAGGCACCGGCCTGGAAGAACTAAAACTTAAAATCTTTCAAGTTTTGGATATCATCCGGGTATATACCAAGGTGCCGGGGAAGAAGGCTGACTTTGCCGACCCCATAATCCTCGACCGGGGAAGTACCCTGGCCGATGCCGCCGCCGAGGTGCACAAGGACTTTGCCGCCAAGATGAAGTACGCCCGCATCTGGGGCTCAGGGAAGCACGACGGCGTCATGGCCCGCAGAGACCATGTTCTGCAGGACGGCGATATAATAGAGCTCCACCTCTAAAAGAAAACAGCCATACCTATTGCAAAAGTACTATCCTTATTGTATAATGCCCAATCACACCTAGCGCATCTAGGTAAATATTGAAGGAGGAACGTAGAAGATGAAATTTAAGGGTTGGGGCCTGGGCTTAAGCATTGCCGGTGTGGTCCTGGTGGTTATCGCCGTAGTTTGGCTGTTTGCCATTTTCCCGGTCATGTCCAAAATGCCTGCAGATTATGAACAGGAATATACATTTGAGGGTTCCATCTATCAGTTAAACACGGCGACAATGTCATTAGACGAAATCCCTATTAATGTAACTCGTTTATTGACAGCGACTGGAACCGAAGACGACGTGTTACTTCTCCAGCAGGATATCAATACCTACCACGCGCAAGCGGGGATTCTGCTTTCAAGCACCTCCGACGTCTATGGCCTCGATAGGACGACCCGCGAGAATGTGCCCGGCTATGGCAATATGGACCGCTCCGGTAATTTTACTTTCCCGGCCGGGACGGAGAGAGAGACCTATTCCTTCTGGTCTTCCTCAGCAATGACGGCTCTTCCCGCCAACTTCATCAGCGAGGAGACCTACCATGGCATTACGGTCTATAACTTCCAGATTGATATCAGTGGCCTACCCGCCGGCACAATGGAGGGGACCGGAGCGGAGCGAACGATGGACGTTTTTACTGAAATCAAGGTAGAACCGGTTAGCGGTGTCCCTGTCTACACCACTACCACAACAACCCTAAGGGCACAGCTAACGTCTGGAGA
>DAOUMQ010000235.1:0-4602 GCA_034410425.1 Dehalococcoidales bacterium
CGGCGGCAGCAACATGAACTGGATTTACCTGGTAGCCAGGACCGACCCCGATGCCCCCAAGCACCGTGGAATCAGCGAGTTCTTCTTCGAGACCAGCCTGCCCGGGATTAACATCGTCCCCATCGTTGATATTACCGGCGGCGTGCATTTCAACGAGGTCTTCTTTGAAAACGTGCGTATCCCCAAGACCTGCCTGATTGGCGAGAAGAACAAGGGCTTTTACCAGATTTTGAACCAGCTCGACTACGAGAGAAGCGGCATGGAGCGGCTGATGGCTAACTACCCCCTCTTCGAAGCCCTCATCAAGTACACCAAGGAAACCAAGCGCCGGGGCAAGCCGCTATCCGAAGACGAAATAATCCGTTCCAAGCTGGCCCAGCTTGAAATAGAGTTTGAAATCGGGCGCCTGCATATGTACCGCGTAGCTATGGTCATGGACGAGGGCCGTGCCCCCAACTGGGAATCATCGATGTCCAAGGCCTACGGCACCGCCTTTGAACAGCGCCTGGCGGCTACGGCCATAGAGATTCTGGGGCTCTACGGACAGCTCTCGCCCCAGTCCCCGCGGGTGCCGATGCAGGGCATGGCCTATCATTCTTATCTATCGTCCAAGGGCTACAGCCTGCAGGCCGGCACCTCGGAAATCTTAAAGAATATCCTGGCTTTGAGAAAGCTGGAACTGCCCAACCAATAGAATGATTGGCAGGCTAGTATTAGGAGGCAATGATAATGGACTTAGTTCTCTCTGAAGAACAGGAAATGTTAAAGACGATGGCCCGCGATTTTCTGACCGATAAGTTCCCCAAAACGGCGGTTAAAGAGATAGAAGAGAGCGAGCCGGGCTATTCACCGGAGCTGTGGAAGGAAATGGCCGGGCTGGGCTGGATGGGGCTGGCCCTCCCCGAAAAGTACGGCGGCAGTGATATGAGCTTCCTCGACTTAGGCTTGCTGCTGGAGGAAATGGGCCGGGCCTGCCTGCCCGGGCCCTACTTCTCCACGGTAGTCCTCGGCGGGCTGCCCATTCTTGATATCGGCAGCGAGGAGCAGAAAGATGAGTACCTGCCTAAAATAGCCAGCGGCGAAGCTATCTTCACCCTGGCCCTGACCGAGCCCAGCGCCAGCTACGATGCCGACGGCATCGAGACCAAGGCCGAAGCTAAAGGCGACAACTATATCATAAACGGCACCAAGCTCTTTGTCGCCGATGCCCATATCGCCGATTACATGCTGGTGGCCGCCAGGACCGGTGCCAAAGCCGAAGATGGCATTACCCTTTTCATCGTTGAAGGCAAGAGCCCCGGCATCAGCCATAAGGTCTTGAAGACCATCGCCAACGATAAGCTCTGCGAGGTGGTCTTCAAGGGGGTAAAGGTGCCTAGAGAGAACATCCTGGGCGAGCTGAACAAGGGGTGGCCGGAGGTAAAGAAGATAATCCAGCGGGCGGCGGTGGCTAAATGCTGCGAGATGGTGGGCTGTATCCAGCAGGCGCTGGACATGACCGTTGACTACGCCAAGGAAAGAAAGCAGTACGACCGACCCATCGGCAGTTTCCAGGTCATCCAGCACTACTGCGCCGACATGGCCACCGATGTCGACGGTACCAGGCTCTCCACCTACCAGGCCGCCTGGAGGCTGAGCCAGGGTCTCCCCTGCGCCAGGGAGGTAGCCATCGCCAAGGCATGGGCCGGCGAAGCCTGCCAGCGGGTGATGGCTTTAGCCCACCAAATACACGGCGCCATCGGCGTTACCATAGACCACGATTTGCAGTACTACACGCGGCGGGCCAAGGCAGCTGAGGTCAGCTTCGGCGATGCCAGTTTCCACCGGGAGGCGGTGGCCCAAGAGATGGGGCTATAGCCCTAAGAGATTGTCTTTAGCCTGGCCAGAACCTCGTCTATGTCAGCCCTGGCCGTAGAGGCGCCTGAGGTTATGCCGATATTGCTCTTGCCCTTAAACCAAGAGGGCTTTATCTCCCCCGCCGTCTCCACCAGATAGGTCTCGGTTGCCGCCGAGCATAACTCAGCCAGGCGGTTGCTATTGGCGCTACCATGCCCGCCGATAACCAGCATCAGGTCAACGCGGCGGGCCAGCTCCAGGGCTTGAGCCTGCCTTTTTCTCAAGTCGTGGCATATGGTATCGATAATGCGCAGTTCGGAGTCTTTGCTAAAGGCGCCGTCAATGAGCTTCTTGACAAACTCAACGAAATGGGCCGGTATCTGGGTAGTCTGGGAGAGGACGCCGATGCGGCGGGGCAAGGGTTTCAGCCTGGAGACGACCTTATCGTCCAAAGTGGCCAGCCCCTTGCCATCGGCCCAGCCCAGGACTCCCTTGACCTCGGTGTGGGCGGCATCGCCGTAGATGATGACGAAAAAACCGCCCTCGGCTAACCTACGGGCGGCGGTCTGGAGACGGTGAACGAAGGGGCAGGTGGTATCAACGATTTCGATTTTCCGCGCCCGAATCTCTTCTTCCACCTCCGGGGCCACCCCGTGAGAGCTGATAGCCACCGTATCACCCTTAATATCGCCCACACCCCCAGCTACCCTGACCCCACTCTCGGCCAGCCTACGTAAGACCTGCTGATTGTGCACCACCGCCCCCAGGGTCTCCACCCCACCGCGCTCACGGGAAAGCTTTTCCAGTATGTCAATGGCGCGCTTGACCCCGAAGCAAAAGCCTATCTCCCCCGTTTTTTCAATCTTCATGCCCCTTAGCTACCTTGTCGGCATAGCACCCCCGGTACTTGGGGGGGAGCAGTTCGGCTATACGCGTCATTATAAAATCGGTATACTCGGTCAGCTCCTCCCTGCTCACTTTGCCCTTGGGCAGATAGAAGGGCTTACCGAAATTGACCGTTACCTTGGGACGGCTGAACCAGCCCAGCCACTCAAACCTCTCGGTGCCGGTGATGCCGACGGGGAGAATGGGGACACCGCTGCGAGTGGCTATCAGCGCCGAGCCGGCGAGGGCCGGTTGAAGCTTGCTGCTCACGCTCCTTGAGCCCTCAGGGAACATAGCCAGAGCCATACCGTCAGCCATCACTCTCTCCGAATAGCGTATCGCCTTTCTATCCAGCCTCCCTCTATACACTGGAAAAGAACCAATGCCGCTGAGTAAGTAGGCTCGTGGCTTGAAGTGAAATAGCTCCTCTTTAGCCATGAATATCACCTTCCTGTCCATGCTAATCCCCAGCACGGCCGGGTCGTAGGCGTGAAGGTGATTGGCTACCACCAGCAGGGGGCCCCGCGGCGGGATATTTTCTTTACCGATAACCTTCCATCGGGTGATGATTCTAATCAGTATATTTACCAGGAATCGGCAGACATAATAATACCAGCGCATACCCTCTAAACTCCAATTAAAACAAGCGTCTCCCCATTATACCCTCCAACAGCGATAAAGACAAACAGCGCTCAAATTAGCCCTTTTCTACCCACCCAACCCACCCTCAAGGGCTAGAGCCCTTAAATTCCTGCTTTATTTGGGCTAGTGTAATAGGGTGCAACCCCTGTAGGGCGGGACAGGGTGGGAAAGAAAACCAAGGGGGGGTATGCCCCCTTTTTAACTTATGTCCTTTTTCCCTACCCGAACCCACCCTCGGAGGCTAGCGCCCCCAATCTCCCCTTTTGGGGTGCTGTAATAGGGTACAACCCTGTAGGGTGGGAGGGTGGGAAACAAAACCAAGGGGGGATAAGGGGATGAAGAAGAATGAAAGAGAGGTAAAAACCTCTTTTGGGCGGGCTGGGTGGGAAGTCAGACCAAATTCAGCACCTTGATTAAACCCGCTTTTTATTCCATAATAGCTGGTAATCATGAAGAACCTGACTATCGGCAAGCTGAGGGGCCTGCAGGAGCTGGCTAATGCCGATGGCATCTTCAACATATGCGCCATGGACCACCGCCACTCCCTGCAACGCATAATCGAGGGGGGAGGGGTAACTAAAGGGAAAGCCGGCTACCAAGAAATGACCCAGCGCAAGCTGGAGCTGTGCACTTACCTTGCCCCCCATGCCAGCGCGGTACTGCTCGACCCCCTCTTCGGCGCCGCCCAGTGCGTCGGCGGCGGCGTCCTGCCCAAGAGCACCGGACTGCTGGTCAGCCTGGAAGCCTCGGGCTACGGCGGGGGCTCGGAATACCGCCTGACCCAGCTCGAGGAAGACTGGAACGTGGAGAAGGTCAAGCGGATGGGCGCCTCGGCGGCCAAGCTCCTCGTCCACTACCGCCCGGACCTAATCGAGCTGGCCAACAAACTGCTGGACATCGTCGAGATGATTGCCCGGGAATGCCAGCAGTACGACCTTCCCTTCGTCGTCGAGCCGCTGAGCTACCCCGTAGGCGAGGAAGTGAATAACCCGGCACAGTTCGCCACGGTAAAGAAGCAGCTGGTACTCAAGACCGCCCAGCACATCACCAACCTGCCCGTGGATGTGCTCAAAGCCGAGTTTCCCGCCGACCTGCGCTACAAAAAGGACCAGAAAGAACTGGTTGACCTCTGCCATCAACTGGACGAGGCGTCAAAGGCCCCCTGGGTGGTCTTGAGCGCCGGGGTGGACTTTGATGTCTTCAGCCAGGAGGTGGAAATCGCCTGCCGGGGCGGAGCCT
>DAOUMQ010000236.1:0-3541 GCA_034410425.1 Dehalococcoidales bacterium
ATACCAGAGGAAAGCCCCTAGTTTGCATTTTTTAGCTAGCGCCTTTTTAGCTATAAAGCTGAGCTGGGGGGATTCGAACCCCCTACCTTTTGACTGCCAGTTGTAGGGGCGAAAACCAGCAAAACCGGCCCCTTTAGGCTTCACCTGCCTTAGTTAAATTTTAACTACATAATTCTTTTAGCGACCTCTTCACGATGGCAGTAGAATGGTAAGAGCCCCTGTGATCTAAAGTTATTGCAAAATAAAACTGAAGTTGTTATAATATCAATAAGCGCCTTTAAAGACCTCTTATAACCTATTAAGGCCTTCCGAACGAGTAATATGTGGGATGGTGAGCCATCTTGGTCGAGCGAAATAAATCACAGTCGGTTAAGTTAGATATTAGACCTGACGTGGCATATACCTTCGAAGAAGCGCGGGCGCTCTTACGGATTGGTAAAAACCTTATGAGGGAACTGATCAGGACAGATGAGATACGGGCAAAGCAAGTTGGCAAGCGTAAGTACCGCATCTTAGGAAGTAATATCTTGAGCTACTTGGACAGGAACGGAGATATGAGATGAAAGCTGAGGCAGTTTGCGACCAGAAAGTTGCCACTGCCATAGATTTATTCGCTGGTTGTGGTGGTGGAACCCTGGGCTTTAAGAATGCAGGATATAATGTGAGAGCCGCCGTGGAAATCGACCCTACAGCCTGCCGGAGCTACCGCATGAATCATCCCGAGGTTAATCTGCTTGAACGCGATATAAGACTGCTCGATGCGAACAGCATCCTAGATGCAGCTGGTCTTAGGCCTGGAGAAACTACGGCTCTCTTAGGCTGTCCACCGTGTCAGGGTTTCTCGACCCTCAGCAAGTTGGGCGGCGAGGATAGTAGAAATAGCCTTGTCTGGAGGTTCGTTTCTTTGGCTATCGAAATCCTTCCCGAATTCGTCGTATTTGAAAACGTACCGGGCTTAAAAAGCGGGGTGGGCAAACTTAGGTGGGCGAGGGCGAGGGGATTGTTGCAAAGGGCGGGTTATCGTCTGGCAGAGGGAATCGTTGATGCCGCTTCATACGGTGTTCCGCAGTTTAGAAAACGCTTACTGTTAATTGCATCGAGATATGACAACCATTATCTTTCTATTCCTGAGGTTACTCATACTAGTCCCGAAGCAGCCGGAGAGAAGGGATTGCTTTCTTGGACGACCGTTCGGAGCGCTTTGCAGGATTTACCACCAATCGCTACGGAACAACACCACAGTGTGGATCTTTTACACTGTGCACCAAGACATGTTCAGATTGTCCTGGACCGGCTGAGGCATATACCTCATGATGGTGGCGGCCGTAAATCTCTTCCTGAAGCACTTACCCTTAAGTGTCATAGAAATCACCGCGGTCATTGGGATGTATATGGTAGAATGTGGTGGGATAGGCCGGCTCCTACACTAACCACCGGGTGTACGAACGTAACTCGGGGACGTTTTGCCCATCCACAGGAGGACAGAGCAATAACACTTAGGGAGGCGGCCCGCTTACAAACGTTCCCGAATCCGTATCGTTTTGCGGGCTCCCGGCGCGAAATTGCTGGCCAGATAGGGAACGCCGTACCACCGTTGCTGGCAGCGGTGCTCGGCGGATATATCTTAAGCATTAAAAACAATTACAAATAAAAGCTCCGACCTTAGTGCGTGTTTAGCAAGAGAACATGGACATTCAGCAGAAAACCATCGTTGCCTTCCGCGATACGCTCTTAGATTGGTTTAAAGAAAGCGGGAAGGACTATCCTTGGAGACAAACGGATTCTCCTTACGCAATCCTTATAGCAGAGGTGTTCTTGCAGCGTACCCAGGCAAAACAAGTGGTGCCTACATATGAGCGATTCATCAGACGCTTTCCTACCGCCATATCTCTTGCGACAGCAGACGTTGAGGATATCGAACACCTTATTAGTCCACTTGGACTGAAGAAGAAAGCAAAGCAGATTAAAGAGACAGCCGTTCAGCTTGTACGAAAACACGCTGGCGAAGTCCCCCGAAACGCTTCGGAGCTGGGGGAACTGGTCGGCATAGGCCCGTATAGTGCGAACGCACTGCTCGTATTCGCGTTTGGGTACCGGTTGCCGGTAGTGGACGCCAATGTCGTCAGAGTATTCAAAAGAGTATTCGGTATTGAATCCATGAAAAAGAGGCCTCGGACAGACCCAGCACTTTGGCAGTTTGCACAAATGGTTCTGCCCTTAGACAACATCGCGCAGTATACGTGGGCTCTGATCGACTTTGCTGCTGACGTCTGTAAGGCAAGGCGGCCTGATTGTAATACATGCCCCATGAGGGCTTTCTGCGATCTACAAATAAAAGAGCGATGAAAGATCAGTATACGAACTCTCACGCTTCTTTAAGCGATTGTAATCTCTCGTCATCAGGCGCCCGACTCAACAATATGTCGAGAAACTCTCGCCATCTGGATAACGCATTGGAGAAGAGCGTTGGCCAATCGAGGGCAGACATATGATGAGCTTTCATGTCTGTTATCTTGGTAAGCATAGCTGCGTTTTCTTCTAGCCTATCGGCAACGATGTAACCCGTTACGGTGTCGAATGGACCAGCAGTAATTGCGCTGATTTTGGTCCGAATTATTCTGACATACCTTTCAAAACGATCGAGATGGTCCCAGTCCAGCTTCAACTTTGGCCGCATGAATTCAAGAATTAGCAGGTGACTGCCGCTGGAGAGTGCAAGGTCAATACGGCCTTCCCATTCATCCCCTGTAAGTCCGGCCTCCTGTGCCGATTCATCAATAAGCTTCCTCACCGATTTCTCTACCCGGAATGTCTCCCATTCTGGTGAGATTAACAACGGGTTTTCAGCGATTTAATCTCGAATCGCCTTTTCATGTTCATGCTTATCAATGCGAACCTTTAAGCCACCAACTGCCAGAATCTTAGTTTTCACCGCCTCTGCGGCGTTTAGCGCGGTCAGAACGCCGGCCTCTAGCAGGATTTTCAAGAGTTCTTCCTCCGATAGCTCATCGGCCTGAGAGATTCGATCTATGAGCTCTTTTAGCCTTCCCTGTTCCCAGGCAGTTAGAACCGCGTTTCCTAGTTCTTCAAATTGTTGCCTACTAAGAGTAGGCACTTGGGCAAGTTTTCGTAAAGCCTTCTCTACGGTTCGGGCTTCATGCCCGCCCAGCTTTTCAAGACGCTTGGCAAATTCGGCTACTTTTTCGACTAATTCTCGTTCGCGTTGTTCTCCTCGACGAGTGCGCCAAATCCTGAGTAGTTCTTTTACCCTGTTTTGGCCCCACTCGCGTACGGGATGACTTTCTGGGTGTTCCCAGTTAATCCTTTGGCGCTCAAGAGCAATTAAATCATCTTGCAGCCCGTCTAAGAAGTCTGCCTTAACCTGCCCGGACAAATATTCAATACCGTGTTGGCCACCAAGTCCGCCGGTCAGTTGAAAGAAAAACGGTGCTTGAGCAACTTTGCCCTTTATGAAAACTGCTACTCCTCGCAATTCCTCTTCGTCGATGGTATCCTGATGAAATAGAAAGCGCCAGCGGAT
>DAOUMQ010000237.1:0-3560 GCA_034410425.1 Dehalococcoidales bacterium
ACGCACCAGGTTGACCGAGGCGGGGCGTAAGGTGGTGGCAGAATATAAGCAGTTACGTAATAAGTTCGAAGAGTTTTTGAAGGAGGTCGAATGATGAAATAAATCCCCCCAAAGCTATACCCGATTTAACAATTAAAGCAAGGAGAAGAAATGGCAAAGATCAAAGAAAACATTATTGAAGGTCGGCAGAGTATATTTTACATTCTGCTCGGCATCTTAGTCTTTGGTTCTATCTGGGGACTCCTGGAGGCCACGCTGGGCGGTTTCCTGAACATGGTATTGTTTCCCAACAAGGGCGCCATTATGGCTGGCATCGGCGTGGCTGTCATGGCTTCGGCATTGGCCATCTACAGAAAGCCGAGCATGTTGATTGGTATAGGCATCGTCGCCGCCTCGTTTAAGTGGTTCAATGCCTGGCTTTTGTTCGTGCCCCTTAACGCTATCCAGGTTATAAACCCGGCTATGGCTATTGTTTTTGAGTCGCTTGCTTTTGGCCTGGTAGCTGTATTCCTGATGAAGAGGATGGAAAAGAATCCCCTGTTTAGCGTTGGCGCCGGAGCCCTGGCTGGTTTTCTGAGCGCTGTTGCCTGGGTCTATTTTGCAATATACGTGATGAATGCCCCGGCCTATGCCCGCGTCGTCTTTACCGCTGGGGGATACATCTCCAATCAGGCGGTAATTCAGGCTGCCTTTTTCGCCATATTTGCCCCTCTGGGCTATCTGGCCGGCACCAAGCTGGCGGCTAAGCCCTTCCCTCAGCTGACCAAGAAGATGCCCCTTTATTACGCCAGCACGCTGGCTACCATAGCTATTTGCTGGGGGGTAAGCGCTATAGCTATCGTGTCCGGGCTTTAATTAAAGAGAGTGAATATTATCGTTACCGGTAGGGTAGGAGTCGGTAAAACTACCGTTTGCGAGAAGGTTGTTGAGCTGGCCAGGAGCCGGGGGTACCGCTGCGGCGGTATCCTTACTCCCAAGGCGCCCGATGAAGGCATTATTGTTGTTGATGTTCAGAGCGGGGAAAGTAAGGCACTGGCCAGCATCAATGAGATATACCAGGGCCCCCGTACCGACAGCTATTTTTTCAATCCCGAGGCTATCGAGTTCGGCAACAGGGCCATAGATGGGGCGGTTTCTGCGGATATCTTTCTGGTGGATGAAGTCGGCCATCTGGAACTCAGGGGCGAGGGATTTACCAGAGCCCTGGAAGTAATCAAGGCGGGGAGAGTTAAAAATTCCATTCTGGTCATCCGGAGTAAGCTTCTCTCCGCCTTTTTGGCTCGTTTAGGCCCTGGGGTAACAACTGTCGAGACTACCACCAAAAACCGCGACCGTCTGCCGCAGAGGATAGGCAAGTTATTACGCTTAAGTGAAATCAGTTGACCGAAAACGACGTTGTGCTCCGGGGGGATTGCCCTACTGCTGGCGCTTAAAGTATAATCACCTTTGGCTTGCAATGTGCGCTGTACCTAGATTATAATTTTTAAGTAGGAAAGGGGGGAAAGATGGCTAAACCGAAGGTCGCTTTTTACTGGTGTGCTTCCTGCGGCGGCTGTGAGGAAACGGTGGTTGACCTTAACGAAGTTATACTCACGGTGGCCGATGCTGTGGATATCGTTCTCTGGCCGGTGGCGCTGGACTTCAAGCGCAAGGATATCGAGGCCATGAAAGACGGCGAGATTGCGGTCAGTTTTATCAACGGCGCGGTAAGGCTGGAGGAGCAGGAGGAGATGGTAAAACTACTCAGGCGAAAATCCCAGCTGGTGGTTGCCTTTGGCGCCTGCGCTCACCTGGGTGGTATTCCGGGACTGGGCAACTTCTGGAACCGGGATGCCATTTTCAATCGGGTGTATAAAGAAGTCCCCACCGTGGATAATCCCAAGGGAATTTTCCCCCAGCAAAAAACTAAAATCAAAGAGGGCGAGCTTACCTTGCCCGAGTTCTACGATACGGTAAAGACCCTAGACCAGACCATAGACGTGGACTATTATCTCCCCGGCTGTCCCCCGCCCCCCGACTTAATAATGGCCGCGGTGACGGCTATTCTTGAAGGGAAACTGCCGGAGAAAGGGGCGGTGCTGGCGCCCAATAAGGCTCTCTGCGATACCTGCCCCCGGGCGGAGTCCAAGCCGGAGAAGCTATCAATCGACGAGGTCAAGAGGCCCTGGCAGATCAAGATGGACCCCGAGCTCTGCTTCCTGGCCCAGGGGATAATCTGCATGGGCCCGGCTACCCGCACCGGCTGTGGAGAGACCTGCATCAGGGCTAACCAGCCCTGCCGCGGCTGCTTTGGCCCGGTGGACGGCGTCGTCGACCAGGGAGCCAAAGCCCTCTCCATGGTCGCCTCGATACTGGGGCTGGACGGGGAAGAGAACATGACTGACGAAGAGGTCAAGAGGTTGATTGACGAGATTGCCGACCCGGCAGGAACGGTCTACCGGTTTGGCCTGGCTTCCTCTTTGCTTAAAAGAAGGAGAATGGCATGAAGAAGATAACCATAGACCCGATAACCAGGCTTGAGGGACACGGCAAGATAGAGATATTCCTCAATGACAAGGGCGATTGCGAGCGCGCCTGCCTTCAGATTCCCGAGCTGAGGGGATTTGAGAAATTTTCCGAGGGGAGGGCGGCCGAGGAGATGCCCCGGATAACCACCATGATATGCGGGGTGTGCCCTACCGCTCACCACATGGCGTCTAGCAAGACTCTGGACGACCTGTTTAAGGTAGAGCCGCCGCCGGCGGCCAAGAAGATAAGGGAGCTGATGTACAACGCCTTCCAGGCCGAAGACCATATACTACACTTCGTCTTCCTGGGCGGCCCCGACTTTGTCGTCGGTCCTTCGGCGCCGGCCGCGGAGAGGAATGTCCTGGGGGTTATCGGCAAGGTGGGGCTGGAGGTGGGGGGCAAGGTCATCGAGATGAGGAAGCGGATGAGGAACGTGCTCAGGATAATCGGCGGCAAGCCGGTTATGCCTACCTGCGGCTTGCCGGGCGGGGTATCAAAGCAGATTAGCGAGGACGAGAGAAAGACGATTATCGAAGCCGGGGAATACGGCGTTGAGTTCTGCAAGGTCGCCCTCGGGCTTTTCGATGACGTGGTGTTGAAGAACAAGGAATATGTCGACCTGGTTACCGGTGATGTCTATTCGCACAAGACCTACTATATGGGCCTGGTTGACGAGAATAACAAGGTAAACTTTTACGATGGGAAATTAAGGGTGGTAGACCCTGACGGCAAGGAGTTCGCCAAGTTCAAGGTTCAGGACTATCTGGAGCATATCAGGGAGCATGTTGAGCCCTGGACCTACGTCAGGTTCTCCTACCTCAAGAAAGTAGGCTGGAAGGGGTTCGTCGACGGCAAGGATAGCGGAGTTTTCCGGGTGGCGCCGCTGGCCCGTTTGAACGCCTCCGAGGGCATGGCCACGCCGCTGGCCCAGCAGGCCTACGAAAAGATGTTTGAAATTCTGGGGGGCAAGCCGGTCCACAGCACCCTGGCTTTCCACTGGGCCAGACTGGTGGAGGCGCACTACGCCTGCGAGAGGGTGCTGGAGCTGGCTA
>DAOUMQ010000238.1:0-4774 GCA_034410425.1 Dehalococcoidales bacterium
GTGTCCCATCGTCGACACCTGGTGGCAGACAGAGACCGGCGGCATACTGATTACTCCCCTGCCCGGGGCTATCCCGCTAAAACCGGGCTCGGCCACCTTTCCCTTCCCCGGTGTTGAGCCAGCGGTGCTCAGGGAAGCCGGCCCTGTTGCCGATGTCAACGAGGGCGGCTACCTGGTAATAAAGAAGCCCTGGCCGGGCCTGATGCGGCGGGTCTACGGTGAGCCGGCCAGGCTCAAGAAGACCTATTTCGTCCGCTTCCCCGGCGTCTATAATACCGGAGACGGCGCCAGGGTGGATGACGACGGCTACTACTGGCTGATGGGGCGAATAGACGATGTTATCAATGTCTCCGGCCACCGCATAGGCACCGCCGAGGTTGAAAGCGCCCTGGTATCCCATGAGGCGGTGGCTGAGGCGGCGGTGGTCGGCATGCCCCACGAGATTAAGGGACAGGGCATATACGCCTTCGTTATCCTCAAAGCCGATGTGAGAGAGTCCGACGGGCTCAAAAAAGAGCTGGTGGCTCACGTCCGCAGGGAGATTGGGCCGATAGCTACGCCGGACAAGCTCCAATTTGCCGATGGCTTGCCCAAGACCAGAAGCGGCAAGATTATGCGCCGGATACTGACCAAGATTGCCTCCGGCGATGTTGCCAACCTGGGCGATACCAGCACCCTGGCCGACCCTTCGGTGGTCGATACCCTGGTCGAGGGTAAGCAGTAGAGGCTTAGAGGATAGGCAGGTATCGTTTCAGCTCGTACTCGGTCACCTGAGTCCGGTACTGGTCCCACTCTATTTTCTTATTCTGAATGAAGGCGTGGAAAACGTGCTCGCCGAGGGCTTTGCGCACTACCTCGCTCTTCTCGGTGAGCTGGATAGCCTCCCAGAGGCTGGCCGGTAAGACCCCTATCTTTCTCTTTTTTCTTTCCGCCTCCCTCATCTCGTAGACGTTTTCCTCCACCGGCTCAGGGACGGGGTATTCCTTCTCTATCCCTTCCAGTCCAGCGGCCAGCATCACGCTGAAGGCGAGGTAGGGGTTGCAGGCGGGGTCGGGGGAGCGGAACTCTATCCTGGTGGCCTTTTCATCGCCCGGCTTATACTCCGGGATTCTAATCAGGTCGGCGCGGTTTACCCGCGCCCAGGAGAGGTAAGCCGGCGCTTCGTAGCCGGGAACCAGCCGTTTGTAGGAGTTGACCCACTGATTGGTAACGGCGGTGATCTCCGAAGCGTGCTTCAGCAGTCCGGCTATGTAGCTCTTGGCTAAAGCGGAGAGGTGGTACTTATCGCCCTTATCGAAAAAGGCATTCCGCCCATTCTTGAATAGGGACTGGTGAACATGCATGCCGCTGCCGTTTCTGCCGAAGACCGGTTTGGGCATGAAGGTGGCATAAACCCCGTGCTTTAGGGCTATTTCCTTGGTTACCAGGCGGTAGGTCATCACGTTGTCGGCCATGGTCAGGGCATCGGTGTACCTCATGTCTATCTCATGCTGGCTGGCGGCGACCTCGTGGTGGGAATACTCAACGCCGATGCCCAGCTTCTCCAGGGTGAGCACCGTCTCCCTTCTCAGGTCGGTGGCGGCATCTAAGGGGGTCATATCAAAGTAGCCCCCTTCGTCCAGGGGCTGGGTCCCTTTTGAGTCCTGAAAGTAGAAATACTCCAGTTCGGGCCCCACGTAGAAGGTGTAGCCCTGGTCGGCGGCCCGTTTCAGGTTTCTCTTTAAGACATAGCGGGGGTCGCCTTCAAAAGGCTGCCCGCCGGGTTTCAGGATATCACAGAACATCTGGGCGGTGGCGTCTTCATCGGCTTTCCAGGGGAGCAGGCGGAAGGTAGTAGGGTCGGGCAGGGCGACCATATCGCTCTCATCGATGCGGGCAAAGCCTTCGATTGAAGAGCCGTCAAACCCCGCCCCGTCCTTCAGGGCCGGGCCCAGCTCATCCACGGTGATGGTGAAGCTCTTGAGGAAGCCCAGAATATCGGTAAACCACAGGTTTATAAATTTTACCTTCTTTTCCTTGACCGCTTTGAGTATCTGTTCTTTGTCCGTTTTCCCGCTTCTGTTGGCCAATTTCTGCCTCCTTCGGTTTCCCCAGCCTTTTGGCAGCAATTATAATCGAAATCAATGAAGAAATCCATGCCCCCTGGATGTCTATCTGAAGTTGATAAAACTAGCGATTTCGAGTACAATAGGCAAACGGTTGCCTGTTTCCTCTAATGGAGGCGGCATCACTCTGGAGGAATTGTAGATGAAAGAGATAAAGGTTATACCCTGCCTGGACATTAAGGAGGGGAGAGTGGTCAAGGGGGTGAAATTCGTCGACTTGCGGGACGCCCGCGACCCGGTAGAGGCTGCCCAGGCTTACTGCCGTGAGGGGGCTGATGAGCTTGTCTTCCTAGATATCTTCGCTACCGTGGAGAATAGAAAGACAAGGCTGGAGTGGGTGAAAAGGGTCTGCGATGTGGTCACCATCCCCTTTGCCGTGGGCGGGGGCATAAGAAGTATTGAAGATATGCAAGCGCTAATCGACCTGGGCGTGGACAAGGTCTCCATAAATACCGCCGCCGTGAAGAGCCCGGAACTGGTCAAGGAAGCCGCCCAAAGGTTCGGCAAAGAAAGGTTAGTGGTTGCCATTGACGGCAGGAAGAACCCGCCAGAGTCTAAGCTTCCCCGGCTTGAGGTAGTGGTCAAAAGCGGTACCGAGTCCACCGGGCTGGATATTGTCGGCTGGGCAAAGCAGGTGGAAAAGCTGGGGGCGGGCGAGATTCTGCTCACCAGCAAGGATGCCGACGGTACCAAAGAAGGCTACGACCTGGAGATGACCAGGGCGGTGGCTGAGGCGGTCAGTATTCCGGTTACGGCTTCAGGCGGTGCCGGCAAGCTGGAGCACCTCTACGATGCCGTGGTAACCGGTAAAGCATCGGCGGTTTTAGCCGCTTCTATATTTCACTTCGGGGAGATATCCATCCCCGAGGCCAAGAGATACCTTAAGGAAAAGGGGATAGCGGTAAAAATTTAACATAAAATTAAAGATGAAGTGCCAGAGTGCCTAGCCGGGGGTCAGATAAGGCTGAAATTACCATCATCGGGGCTGGAGTAATCGGGCTGGCGGTGGCCAGCCGGGTGGCCAGAGAGAATAGGCAAGTTTACATAATAGAGCAGAACGACTCTTTCGGTAAAGAAACCAGCAGCCGAAACAGCCAGATTATTCACAGCGGCATCTATTACCCCCCAGGCTCCCTGAAGGCGGGAACCTGCCTTGAAGGCAACACCATAATCTATGAAATCTGCCCGAAGTATGGAATCGCCGCTAAGAAAACGGGAAAGCTTATAGTAGCCACTAATGAGCAAGAAAGCGGGGAGCTGGAATTACTGCTTGAGAACGGTAAGCAAAATGGAGTACGGGGATTAGCCATGCTGTCGGCAGGCAAGGTTAAAGAGATGGAGCCGAATGTTAAAGGAAAAGCGGCTATCTTTTCGCCCTCAAGCGGGGTTATAGACTCTCACGCCTTGATGAAGTACCTTGACTATAGCGCCAGAGAGAAGGGAGCTAAGACGGCCTACCGCTCAAAGGTCGTCGCAATAGAGAAATCAGCCGATGGCTACGAGATAACGATAGAAGACAGCTCTGGCACATCTTCCTTTTTAAGTCGGGTGGTCATAAACTGCGCTGGTTTGAACTCGGATAAGATAGCCGAGCTTGCCGGAATAGATATAGATAAAGCCGGCTACAGGCTGCATTACTGCAAGGGGGAGTACTTCAGCGTCGGCAATAACAAGAGCAGACTGGTGAAAAGACCGATATATCCCGTGCCAGAACCGAATGTAGCTAGCATGGGGATTCATGCCACCCTGGATATTGATGGCAGGATGCGCCTGGGCCCCAACGCCCGCTATGTGGACGAAATAGATTACAGCGTCGACCAACAGCAAAAAGGGGACTTTTACAACTCGGTAAAAGGATTTCTGCCCTTTATCGAATATGAGGACCTGGAGCCAGAGGTGGCTGGCATCAGGCCCAAACTGCAGGGCCCCGGGGAGCCTTTCCGCGATTTTGTAATCAGCCACGAAGACAGCAAGGGCTTACCGGGACTGATAAACCTGATTGGCATCGAATCGCCAGGCTTGACCAGCGCCCCGGCAATCGCCAGACGCGTTGAACGCCTGGTAAACGAAATACTATAAAAGAAGGAGTATTAAGAAAAGATGAACCTGCAACGCCCAAATTCAAACGAGGCCACTAAAACCGCCAACCGTTCCCGGAGCGTATCGCCCATGAGCGGTATCTGCACCCGCTGTCTTGACGGCTGTACCGGAAACTGCGAGGTCTTCAAGGCGACTTTCCGCGGGCGGGAACTTATTTACCCGGGTCCATTCGGCGAAATCACCGCCGGCGGCGATAAGGACTATCCCGTCGATTACTCCCATCTTAATATCCAGGGGTACGCCCTGGGCGCGAAAGGGCTGCCGTCTGGCGTTAGCGGCGGCCCTGATACGGCTATTTTCCCCTCGGTGGACACCGGGGCTGAGTACGGCTGGGATATCAAGGTCAAAATGAAGGTTCCCGTCTTCACCGGCGCTCTGGGTTCTACCGAGATAGCCCGCAGGAACTGGGACCACTTTGCCGTGGGCGCGGCTATCAGCGGGATTACCCTGGTCTGTGGTGAAAACGTCTGCGGCATCGACCCGCAGCTTGAGCTCGACGCCAAAGGCAAGGTTGTTTCCGCCCCCGATATGGACCGCAGGATTGAAATCTATCGGCGCTATCACCAGGG
>DAOUMQ010000239.1:0-4722 GCA_034410425.1 Dehalococcoidales bacterium
TTCTCTATTAATTCCACATCATGAGGATTAAGATATGTCTTCATGCTGGGTTACTGTCTTCTCATTTCACCGAGGCAGACCAGAGTCTTCCAAACTGAACTATAGTGGGGATTCGGCCTGTATTCATTTCTCAGGATTCGAGCAATAGACCGATATCCATGTCCTTGCTGGTACAACTCTGATATGACAGGCTCCATATCTTCCGATATAGCTCTCGTCCTTCCCGGTTTTCTGCCCTTTATTATTCCTGCCTCGACCCTTTCCATTAATCCCTTAAACTACCCCGTAGTAAAATAGTTGTAAAAAGCCTCTCATCAGTGTTACAGTGCCGGTTGTCCCCTTGAATAGCTTCTACCTACTATTTTTCGGAAATTCATTTTGATTAACCCTTCCGTTCGCCGTTCTTTGCATATGCACACGAGCGATTATCTGGGCAAGGATCCTAAGTCCCTGCTGCTGATAATCGCTCGACGTGAGAGCATAACTTTCCAGTGTTTGCGCCTTACTGGCCTGCTTATCCATTTCACTTATATTATAAACAGTGTATATGTACCTAAAATTTTCGTTGCTATATCTTGACAAGGGCTATAAAAGTCTATATAATATCACTACAGACATAGTGGAAGTGCAGAATGAGCTTGTCAAGTAGGAGGCTATTATGCCGAAACAGATACCGATGAGTGAAAAAAGGGAGTGGTTAAAGGAATATGACGTAGGCAAACCAGCAGCCGAAATCGCCAGAGAAAGAAAGCGTGCGCCAGAGGTAATCAAAAGGGGAATCGAAGAGGCTAGAGCCGAGCGCGACGGGGCTGCTGCCCGTGCCGAAATCGTTAAAGAGGCCCTGATAAAGCACCAAAAGCAGCTTCTGGGAATCGTGGATAGATTATTTCAAGCAGCCGAAATTCCACCAGCCGATCTGGAACTGCGCCGTGAGAAAAGCGGCGCTCTGGCACCGATACCATTACCATCCAGCAGGATCGTCTACACCCCGGAAAAAGGGCTGACGGTTGAGCTGTCGGACGAGAATACCGCTCTGTGGGGATTACTGAGAGAGCATCTTTCGCGAGCTCGGGTCTGGTCGGCTATCCGAAACTGGAGAGAGGCCTTGATATCTCATATCAGAGCAAGGACTGAGCTGGAGTCAGCTATCAAGACGCTGATAGAGAGCGAGACCGGTTGTAGGGTAAGCACGGCTTCGCCTAGTGATAAGAAGCCTGGCGTTGTGTACGATTTTACAGTAAAGCTGTTTTACACCGTCCAAATCCGGAAAGCACTGGGCGTTCCCGATGGAACCAATCCTCAGGACCGGATAGCTGCTGGCGATGACGGCTATGTCCGCCACGGAGAAGGCGGTTCGGATATGGCTTACTGTCCCGGCAAACAGAATGAATGTCGTGATGCTCTTCTAAGAGCCTACGAGAAAATACCTAACCTGCCGGAGACAAAGAAAGTAATCAGTACTGAAAGCGAGTTGAAGAACGTGAGCAGTAGATTGAAAAGACCGCTTGAGGACATCCGGCTGATGGGGCTGGTTCCAGGGCGGTGCCGGATATGCAGCCGCATCAGCCTGTAATTCAGGTAAGGGAGGAGGACAGAAATGAAAGTCGCCTTATACGCTAGAGTATCATCGGAAAAGCAGGATACCGACTTATCCATATCGGCCCAGCTCAGAGCTTTGAGGGAGTATGCGAACAGAAACGGCTATCAGATAGCAAGAGAATTTGTCGATGAGGCGGAAACCGGCAGGACTACAGCCCGCCCTGCCTTCAGGGAGATGGTAGCCCTGGGACGGCGTCCCAACAAACCCTTCGAGCAAATCCTTGTCTGGAAATACTCCCGGTTTGCCCGCAGCCGGGAGGATTCCATCGTCTTCAAGGCAATGCTGAAGAAGGCTGGTGTTCAGGTTGTCTCCATCAACGAACCCTTTGATGATACGCCTACAGGCAGGTTACTTGAAGCTATAATCGAGAGTCTTGATGAATTTTACTCGGATAATCTTGGTGAAGAAGTAACCCGGGGGATGAGAGAAAGTGCCGCTCGGGGTTTTTATCTATCAAGCCGACCGCCCTACGGTTATCGTAAAATAAAGGTTGCTGATGGTAATAAAGAACGAACCAAACTGGAGCCCTTGCTCGATAAAGCGAGCATAGTAGCAGCGGCTTTCAACGACGCACTGAATGGCAAAGGGCTGACCGAGATGGTACGTAAGCTTAACTCTAAGGGTATCCCCGGCCCTAAAGGAAAAGGCTGGAGCAAGACCGGCCTCTATAGCATATTGACCAACGAGATATACACCGGGGTCTCTGTCTGGGGCCGAAACAGTAAACGCGGATACGAGCCGGTACGAACTGAGAATGCCTGCCCACCGATAGTAGAGAGAGAGACATTTCTGCAAGTGCAACATCTGATGAAAGAACGTGCGCCAGTAAAAGTGCACCCCAAGAGGGCCTCCAGTCCCTTCCTGCTCAGTGGTATAGCTTACTGCGGCTACTGCGGCAAGGCTCTGGTCGGTAAATACGCCAAGAGCGGTCAGTTCTCCTATTACGTCTGCGGGTCACTTGATAAGAAAGGCAGCGGTTCATGCCAGGCTAAATATCTGAACGCAGATAAGTTCGAAGCTCTTGTCATTAGTAAAATAAAAGAACGTATTCTAACTAGGGAGAATCTGATAAAACTAGTAAAGCTGGTCCATGAAGAGATGGACTCGGCAACAAAGTCTTATCAAGACGAACTAGAAATGGTATGTGATGCGACGATTGATTCTAATCATCGTCTGGAGCGGCTCTATGATGCTATCGAAACGGGCAAAATGAACCTTGAGGAGCTAGTGCCGCGAATCCGCGAATTGCAGAGTCGCCAAGAGCAGCTACAGTTGAGGAGAATTGAGATTGAGAACCAGATGTCCGATAGGCGTGTTGAGCTCGCCGACCTAGAAACTATCTCCGGCTATGTTGATGATTTGCATAAGTTACTCAAGGAAGGCTCGCTTGCGGAAAGGAGAGCATTCATCCGGAGCTTTGTGAGAGAGGTCAAGGTGACTGGTAACGAGGTGGTCTTGAACTACATAATGCCGACCTTGCCGGACAGTGTCACTATCGAGAAAGAGGGAGTTCTACCTACCGTACGCTATGGTGGGCGGTACCGGACTTGAACCAGTGACCTCTGCGATGTCAACGCAGCGCTCTAACCAACTGAGCTAACCGCCCGCTTGAAAGGCAATTTCAATTCTACTAGATACCCTTAGCCGCGGTCAAGACGGCGGCTCCTTATTCTATGGTCGATGAAACTGCCCACGAAAAGGAGCAGGCCGCCGATGAACAGGGCCCCCAGGTCGAGATACTTTATGTCAAATACTTTGCTGATAAGCGCCGCCACTCCCCCACCGATGATTGCCGCCATCGCTCCCCAGACGGTGACCTTGAGCCTCTTCTTATAGAAGCCAGCAATGACCGGCAGGACTATCCCCGCGGTGTATATCGTATAGGCGAAGAGAATGGCATCCAGTATCCCCTGTAGATACAGAGCCAGGAGCAGAGCGCATATGCCCAGGACCACTATCCCCCAGCGGGAAAGGAAAATGGTCTGCTTCTGGCTGAGCGACGGCTTGAAGCGCTTGACTATATCCACAGTCAATATGGTGCTGGCGGTCAGCAGAACGGTATCGGCCGAGGACATAAAGGCGCAAAGCAGTGCCGCCAGGACGAGGCCGCCCAGTACCGGGGGCAAGACCTCGTTTATTACCGTGGGGAAGGCCTGCTCCGGAGAAATAGCCGGGAATAAGGCCGATGCCCCCATGCCAATGAAGGTGATACCCAAGGCAAGAGGAATGAGAAGCAACGCCACCCAGAACACCGATACCCGGGCCGTCCTAACGTCTTTGGCGCAGAAGAGGCGGGAATACATATCGGGTCCCACCACGTAGGTCAGGCCGACCAGCAATAAAAACTTGACCAAACTATAGCCGCCGAACTGGGCGCTTATGGGAAAGGCAAACCGCTCCGGGGCTAAAGACGCCTCCAGTCCGCCCCACCCTCCCAGCCGAGAGAAGACCACCGCCAGGGCGGCAAAGATGCCAGCGAAGATTATCACCGCTTGCAGGGTATCGGTACGGATAACGGCATACTGGCCGCCCAATATGGTATAGGCGATAAAGACGCCGGCAAAAAGCACCATCCACAAGGTAGAGTTGCCGGCTACCAGGATGCTCATTATCTGACCGGCAGCTATAATCTGGGCGGCGATGACGCCTATCCAGGCGACGACGATAAGGATTGAGGCCACCAGGGCGATGCGCTGGTCATACTGCTTGCCCACCAGCTCGGGCAGGGTATAAAGCCCGAACTGCCTTACCTTCTTAGCGAAGAAAAAGCCCAGGACGGCCAGGCCGATACTGCCCACCAGCAAAAACCAGACCCCGGTCAGGCCCTGGGTGAAGCCCAGGCTGGAGGTAACCATAATGGCCGAGCCGCCGACAATGGTCGCCAGCAGTGAGCCGGTAATAAACAGAGAGGAGCCTTTCCTGCCGGCGACAAAGAAATCATCGGCTCCTCTCACCTTGCGGCGGCTCACCAGCCCGATGGCAATCATAGCCAGAAAATAAACGATAACGACTATCAGCCCCAGCATCTTATATCTATCCTTATTCTATAGAGAGACTTTTTAGACAACCGATACGCAGAGAGGACAGGCTTAAATGGGAGATTTCTATCCAAATAAGGGGGC
>DAOUMQ010000240.1:0-2531 GCA_034410425.1 Dehalococcoidales bacterium
GCAATCTCCCAGTTCTGGCAGTCCTGGCAGTGGAAGTTGCAGCCCCACCCGCCGACGGAGAAGGCCAGGCTTGAGGGGAAGAAGTGGAAGAGGGGCTTCTTTTCAATGGGGTCGGCGGCTACCGAAGACACCTTGGCATAGTTGAGACTGTAGAGGTCGCCTTCGCGGTTCTGGTAGACACGGCAGACGCCGAACTTGCCCGGGGCTATGTTGCAGCGCCATTGGCAGGTGCCGCACCTTACCCTGGAGTTGGGTAGCTTTTCATAGAGCATTGCCTTGAGCATAATGCTCCCTTGTATAATTATAACACTTGACTGGGGTTAGTTATAGCCCTTTGAGCCCCTCCCCCCCAGGTTTTGCGTCCCACCCTGCCCGCCCTAAAAGGGTTATACCCTCTTAAAACACACTCTCTATTCCGCCCACTCTAGTAGTAGTCGTGTGCTATAATCTATTATGCCATTTGAAATACTGTCAGGCTGAAGGAGAATCATATGAAAGCCAAGCATTTCACTGACGACCAATTGATTGATGGTGTTATTTCGCTGGCCATAGAGTATCGGCAGCGTTTCCACAAAAGTCTTGGTGTTACCGGTGAGGTTGGTGAATACAAAGCCTCTAAGTTGTGTAAGCTCAAAAGAGTGCCAGGGAACATCAATGAAGGGTTTGATGCCAGGGATGGGAGGGGTAAAAGGGTGCAAATAAAATCTAGAATCTGCCATAAAAATGCAGAGAGGACTGGTCAGTTTAGTAAAAACTTCAAGTTTGATTATGTGCTCTTAGTTTTGATGTCAGATAATTACGAAGTCATCCAGATATTTAAGGCTAAGCGCCAGAAAATACAGGACCAAATTAAAAGACAGTCATATAAAAGACCATCGTTATCTATTAGCAAATTCAAGAGCATCGCTGAACCAGTCTATCAGAGGTAAAGTTGAAGAGAGGTGAAACCTCTTTTGGGTGGGCTGGGTGGGAAACTAGAGAACCGCTAAAATGGGGGAGGGGTAGAAACCCTCCCTTGACTACATAACTACCACCAGCTAGACTTGTTGGCATGAAGGTCATCGGTCTAACTGGCGGCATTGGCAGCGGCAAGAGCACTGTTTCCGGCTTTCTCAAAGAGCTGGGGGCGGCCATCATCGACGCCGATGAGGTGGGGCATGAGGCTTTAAAGCCGGGCGCCGAGGCCTGGCGGGAGGCGGTGGTTGCCTTTGGCAAAGAGATTTTAGACGCCGAAGGCAGTATTGACCGCAAGAAGCTGGGCGAAATAGTCTTCGCCGACCCAAAGGCTCTATCCCGTCTCAACCAGATAGTGCACCCCCGCATATCGGCCATGGTAAAGGCTCAAATTGAAGAGCACCGGCGGCGGGGGGAAAAGGTGGTGGTGCTGGACGCCCCTCTATTGCTGGAGGCGGGCAGGCCTTCACTGGCCGATGAGGTGGACGAGGTCTGGGCTACCGTAGCCCCTGAAGCCACCGTGCTCAAAAGGCTCAAAGCCAAGGGCGGCATGTCCCAGGAGCAGGCCCTGGCCCGTATCCGCTCCCAGATGCCCCCGCAAGAGAAGGCAAAACAGGCCGATGTGCTCATAGATACCGATTGCCCCCTTGACGAGCTTGAGGAGAAGGTAAAAAAGCTCTGGGACAGGCTCTAACTTGACACCTAGCTACGGCAATTGGTAGAATAATCTGTTTAATGGAGGTCTAAAATTTACGCTATTATTGAGACCGGCGGCAAGCAATATCGGGTGAGCCCCGGCCAGACCATAGATGTGGAACGCCTGGCGGTAGCCGAAGGCAAGAAGGTTGACCTGGAGAGGGTGCTGCTTATCGCCGACGGCAAGAAGGTAACGGTGGGCGCGCCTACTGTTGCCGGCGCCAAGGTGGTGGCCACCTCGCAGGGCGAGGGCAAGGGCGATAAGATTGTCGTCTTTAAGTATAAGCCCAAGGTGCGCTACCGCAAGAAGACGGGGCATCGCCAGCGCTATACCCGGCTGGTTATCGATAAGATAGTCGAGCCCGGGGCGGCTCAAGCCAAGCCGGCCAAGAAGGCTCCGCGGCCTAAAAAAGAGGTGAAGGAAAGTGGCTCATAAAAAAGCCGGCGGCACCACCCGTGGTGGCCGCGATAGCCAGCCCAAGCGGCTGGGGGTAAAGATATACGCCGGCCAGGCGGTGCGGGCCGGGACGAAACTGATCCGGCAGCGGGGCACGCGCATTCACCCCGGTGATAACGTGGGCGTGGGCAAGGACCATACCCTCTTTGCCCTGATTGACGGCGTGGTCGCCTTCGAGCCCACCAGCAATAACCGCAGAAAGGTCAGCGTCAACGCTGGCTAGATGATATGAAAGAGAAGATTCATCCCAAGTTTAAAATTCATATCGACCATCCAACTGGGAATGGAGAACCTCCTCCTGCCAGTGGCTATTGAAGAGGCGACAGTCTCGATTCTCACAAAAAGGGTCTCCGGTGAGATGAAACAAAAGTGCCTGCATTGCATACCCTTTCATGACCTCGGTCGTTCTCAAGTCGCCGTGATC
>DAOUMQ010000241.1:0-4148 GCA_034410425.1 Dehalococcoidales bacterium
TCGGCGGGGGCAATATGGGGGAGGCGATGCTGGCGGCTATCCTGGAAGAAGGGCTGTCTAAACCAGAGTCCATCCAGGTGGGCGATGTCAGCACGGCCCGCCTTGAACATCTTAAGCAGAAATACGGCGTGGCGGTAAAAGAGAGCAACCTGGAGGCGATATCGGGGAAAGACATCGTGGTGCTGGCGGTCAAACCGCAGAACCTGCCCGAGGTCATGGCCGAGCTTAAGGGTCGGCTCAAATCCAGCCAACTGGTAATATCCATTATCGCTGGCGCCAGGATAGATACTTTATCTCAAGGGCTTAAACACGGCGCCATCGTCCGGGCGATGCCCAATACCCCCGCCCAGATAGGGGAGGGGATGAGTGTCTGGACGGCCACCGCCGAGGTAACCGAAGAGCAAAAAGGGCTGGCCGGGGCTATCCTGGGGGCGATGGGCAAAGAGCTCTACGTCGATGATGAAGGTTACCTCGATATGGCCACGGCGGTCAGCGGCAGCGGCCCCGCCTATTTCTTCTTGATGGTGGAATCGCTGGTTGATGCCGCCGTAGAAATCGGCCTTCCCCGGGATATGGCTGAAACGATGGTACTGCAGACCATGCTCGGCTCGGGCCGCTTTATTCAAGCTTCGGGGGAAGAGCCGGCCGAACTGCGCCGTAAGGTTACCTCTCCCGGCGGCACCACCGCCGCGGCGTTAAGCCAGTTCGAAAAAGGAGACTTCGTCGAGCTGGTGAAGAAGGCGGTCAAGGCGGCTTACGATAGAGCCAGAAAGTTGGGCGGTTAGCCCTCTTAAAGCAGAGCGATGAACTGGCTTGATATCGTTATTCTGGTAATAATAGTTATCGCCACCTTCCTGGGGCTCTGGATTGGGCTTATCTGGGCCGCCCTTTTCCTGGTGGGAATAATCGTTGGCGTATTCCTGGCCGGCCGCTACTATATCCCTCTTTCCCAACATTTGTCCTTTATCGGCGACGAGGCTATAGCCAGGGTTGCCGCCTTTGCCATCATTCTGGTCGGGGTGATTGTGGTGGCCCTCTTGCTGGCGCTTTTGCTGAAGTGGCTGACCTCGCTGGTGCTGTTGGGCTGGGTCAACCGGCTGGGCGGCGCCATCTTCGGCCTGCTGCTGGGGACTCTATTCTGCGGCGCCGTTCTAGCCATCTGGGTCAAGTTTTTAGGCAGTAATAATACTATCGAGGGCTCGGTCCTGGCGCGGTTCCTGCTGGACCGTTTCCCCATGGTGCTGGCCCTGCTTCCCGCCGAGTTCGACTCGGTGCGCTCTTTCTTCCATTAAGGGGTTTTAAGCCTTGCTCTGGAACTTTTTCCTTAAGGCTGAAGCCACGTGCTTGGGGACAAGGTCGTCGATACCGCCGCCCAGGCTGGCCGCTTCTTTGAGCAGGCTGGAGCTCAAGAACTGGTATTCCACACTTGACATCAGGCAGACGAACTCAAGCTCGGCGTAGAGCTTCTTGGTCATCATGGCCATGTCAAATTCCCGCTCGAAGTCGGCGCTCATTCTCAAGCCCCGCACCATAGCCTTGGCTTTTACTTTCTTGGCGAAGCCGACGGTAAGCCCGCTGAAGGGCTGCACCTCCACATTGGGCAGGTCGGCTATGGCCTGTCTGATGAGCTCCACCCTCTCCTGGGTGGAGAACAGGACGGGCTTATTGGGGGTGTCGTAGACGCCGATGATTAGCTTGTCAAAGAGCTTAGCCGCCCTGGTGGCGATATCAAGGTGGCCGTTGGTTACGGGGTCGAAGCTGCCCGGGTAGATAGCAATATTCAAGGCTTGTCCTCCTTTTGGTATAGTGCGATGCAACTATCGCCGTGGCGACGCTCTTTTAAGCGTTGCAGGGGGGCGTATGATGCTTCCAGGGGGAGGCGGGGAGAGTGCGTCACCACTAAGATTGACTTAAGCCCGACCAGCCTGGAGTTTGCCAGTTGTTGCACCAGGCCGCCTATAGACGAATCGGCATACGGTGGGTCCATCAGTATGATGCTATACTCCTCTTCAAGGAAGGAAATCGCTTTAGCCACGCTACAGCAATAGACATGAGATTGTTCGGTGAGCTTTGTCTTTTTCAGGTTTTCCCTGATTATACTACAACACCGCGGTTCCTGTTCAACAAAGTCGACCCAGCCGGCGCCGCGGGAGAGGGCTTCGATGCCCAGGGCGCCGCTGCCGGAGAAAAGGTCGAGCACCGTTGACCAATCGCTGGCGGTGGTCTCCAGGATGGAGAAGATTGCCCCCCGCACTAAGTCGGTGGCCGGGCGGGTGCCCGTCCCCTTGGGTACTTTGAGGTGGTGTCCTTTGGCGGTGCCGGCAATAACTCGCATCATTTTTGCTCCTTACTATGCTATTAGGTTATAGAGACGAGGTCAATACGGGGGCTTGGTCTTTCTTCCCACCCTGGCCCACCCAAAAGAGGTTTCACCTCTCTTACAACTCTCTATGCCCCACCCCTGTAGGGTGGGAGGGTGGGAAACAAAACCTAAAAACCCCGCCGGGTGAAATTACCTAAGTCAAAACCTGCTTTTCAATGTCCAAAACTCTTGCCCTAAAAAAGTTGAGTATGATATACTGGTAGCCGTCATCGCTAGATAAGGGGGAATGTACTTGCTGGCGGAGTATGGCTACATCGGTTTGCTTCTGGTAGTTGCCATTTTTTTTGCCGTTACCACTATTCTCCTCCCCTTTTCCCTCAGCCTGCCGGCGCGCCTGGTCATCTACTTCCGCCGCTTGAACCAGTTTCTGGAGACCCGTTATCCCTTCCTCTCCAAATTCGTTCCCCGTCTTCCTTCATTCCCCAAGTACATGCAGGTTGTTCCCTATAAGCCCAGTCCGGTCAAGAGTTCCACCTTTGAGTGCGGCATGGATACCATAGGCACCGCCTGGGTGCGCTTTAACTTTCGCTATTATTTCTACGCCCTGCTCTTCATCGCCCTTGATATCATGGTTGTCTTCCTCTACCCCTGGGCGGTTGAGCTAAAAGGATTGGGGTTTTTCGGCCTTATCGCCGTGCTGATTTTTATCGGCGTCGTCGTTATCGGCTATATCTATGCCTGGAAGAAAAAGGTACTGGAATGGAAGTAGACGAGGTTTATTCCAGCCGTAAGCTTGATGAGGTTGAGGGCAAGGCGATAAACGAGCTGATTGCCCGCTCTCAAGAGACTATCCCCGACCCCGACCAGTGGCTTGATGAAGAGCTCAAGCGCAATATCCTGCTGACCTCGGTGGACGCTGTGCTTGACTGGGCGCGGCGCTCTTCAGTGTGGTCGGTGGTCTGTTTTCCGGCCTGCTGCGCCTTTGAATTTATAACTACGGCCGCCTCTCGTTTTGATATCTCACGCTTTGGCATGGAAATCATCCGTGCTTCCCCCCGCCAGGCCGACCTAATGATTACCGCCGGCACGCTTACCTGGAAGATGGCGCCCCAGGTCAAAAGAATCTACGACCAGATGGCGGAGCCGAAGTGGGTCATCGCCATGGGGGCCTGCGCCATCAGCGGCGGCATTTTCCGTTCCTCCTACAGCGTGGTGCCGGGGTATAACCGCATCATCCCGGTCGATGTCTATGTTCCCGGCTGTCCCCCCCGCCCCGAGGCCCTGCTTTACGGCCTAAGAATGTTGCATAAAAAGATAGCCAAAAGGAGTATTATCTCCGGGGATGGTGGATAGAGGATGACGGTTGCTCTTTCCGGTGAAAAGATAGCTAAGCAAATAGAGAAGCGCTTCCCCGAGAGCGTTATCGAATCGGGGGCAGATAGCCTGCAGGTCAAAGCCGATTCATTATTGGAGATAGCCGCTTACCTGAAGACCGCCCCCGGGCTTGACTTTGATTACCTGACGGCCATTACCGCCGTTGATTACTATGAATACTTTGAGGTTATTTATCAGTTGACCTCGCTGAAGCATAACCACAGCCTGGTAATAAAGACCAGGTGCTATGACCGCGATAACGCTATCCTGCCCTCGGTGGTCAGCCTTTGGCGGAGCGCCGATTTTCAGGAGAGAGAAATCTACGACCTTTTCGGGATTAGCTTTGAGGGGCACCCTAACCTGAGGCACATTGTCCTCTGGGAGGGCTTTGAAGGATATCCCTTAAGAAAAGATTTTCTATAGAGGAGATTTTTTAACAATTTTATATCTT
>DAOUMQ010000242.1:0-2184 GCA_034410425.1 Dehalococcoidales bacterium
TGAGGAGTATTTTGACCAGCAGGTGCCCCAGTTCGCCGAGCAGAGGTATGTGATGGCTATGTTTTTGGAGAGCGAGAGCCAGGCTGACGAGGTCATAGCCAGGCTGGAGGCGGGCGAGGACTTTACCGCCATAGCTAGCGAGCTTTCTCTGGAAGGTAACACTCAAACGCAGGAAGGCGACCTCGGCTGGTTGCCGGCAGGAGTTCTGACCCTGGAGATGGGGACTTCAATACTTGATGAAGCCGCTTTTGACATCGAGGTTGGCGTATTGAGCCAGCCGATATATGAGGAGACCAGATATAAGGCGGTGGGCTACTGGCTGGTTGAGGTTACCGAGCGGGATGAGGAGACGGGGCGGGCCTGGGTTATGATGATGCTGCTGGGAAGCGAGGAGGAGGCAAACGAGGTCAGGGCCAGGCTGGAGGCCGGCGAGGACTTTGGCACCTTGGTCGATGAGTTCTCCCAGCATGATGCCTCCCTGCCGACCGGGGGGTTGCTTGAGATAGCCTCCGAGGGCCAGATAAGCTCGACATTTTACCAGGCTATCTGCGACCCCGAGTTAGAGGTGGGGGTATTGAGCCAGCCCATACGGGACGAAGAGATCAGCACCAGCGGCGGCTACTGGCTGGTGGAGGTCGTGGAGATGGATGCTAACCGCCAGATTGAGGATGCAGACAGGGAATTGATGAGGGCCAGTGCCTTAGGAGACTGGATTGAAGCGCTGTGGGATGACCCTGATAATGATATCCAGAGTTATCTGGACGAGGAGAAAATAGATTGGGCAGTTTCACAAGTTATCGGAGGCTAGGATGGTAAAGAAAGAGAGCATCGGCATTGGGTTGATGGGGCTGGGGGTTGTTGGTGGGGAGGTAGCCAGAGTTCTGAAGGCCAGGGCGGAGGTTTTAGGCGGGCAGATAGGTTGTCCCCTGGTGCTGAGGAAGGTAAAGGTCTTAGATTCGGACCTGGCCAGACCGCAGGCCAAGGAGATTGGACTGGGGCTTTTTACCACCGACGCCGAGGAGTTTTTCAGTCAAGACCTGGATATCGTCGTCGAGGCTATCGGCGGCGAGCAGCCGGCTTTTGATTACCTGAAGCGGGCGCTGGCCAGCGGCCGGCACGTGGTTACCTCCAACAAGGAGGTCATCGCCAAGCACGGGGTGGAGCTTTTTGCCCTGGCCCAAAAGAATGGCGTCGGCCTGCACTACGAAGCCAGTGTCGGCGGCGGCATTCCCCTCATCGCCCCTTTTCAGCAGGTCCTGGTGGCTAATAAGATAAGCGGCATTTACGCCATAATCAACGGCACCACCAATTATATCCTCACCCTGATGGCCAAAGAGGGCGCCGATTTCCCTTCGGCTTTGCAGAGAGCGCAGAAGCTGGGCTATGCCGAGGCCGACCCCAAGAACGATATCGAGGGGATAGATGCCGTCTATAAACTGGCTATCCTCGCCTCTCTGGCTTTTCACTGCCGGGTCCAGCCGCAGGATATTCACTGCGAGGGCATCTCCCGGATGAATAATCGCGACTTCAGGTATGCTCAAGAGCTGGGTTTTGCCATAAAACTGCTGGCTATAGCCAAGCAGACCGATAACCAGATTGAGGTGCGTGTCCATCCCGTCTTTATCCCCGAGGAGTCTCTGCTGGCTAAGGTTGACGGCGTCTATAACGCCATTCTGGTGGAGGGCGACCTGGTGGGTAGGGTGCTCTTCTTCGGCGAGGGGGCTGGTGCCTCGGCTACCAGCAGCGCCGTTATAGCCGATGTGGTATCAGCCGCCCAGGATGTCATCGCCGGCGGGGGCAGCCGGGCCAAGTGGGTGCTGGAGCCGGGCAAGAGCATTAAACCGATGGCTAAGCTGGAGACCCGATACTATTTAAGGCTCAATGTCGCCGACCAGCCCGGTGTCTTGGCTCAGGTGTCCAAGGCTCTGGGCGACCATATGATTAGCATCTCCTCGGTTATTCAGAAGACGGCGGATAGCGCCGCCCAGACGGCGGAGATTGTTATCATGACCCACCCGGCTAAAGAAGCAGCAATGCAGCAAGCATTAAAAGAGCTGGGGAAGTTGGCGTCGGTTAAGGAGATAGGTAATTTTATAAGGGTTGAGGATTAAGCCCCACCCGTTTTATATCTTTTCCCGCCCACCGACCTTTAAAGGAAGGGGTTAGATGCCCCGCCCCCATGTG
>DAOUMQ010000243.1:0-3385 GCA_034410425.1 Dehalococcoidales bacterium
AGGTGCTCCTCGGTAGTGCCGTACTTGGCCATGTGGGCCCGGGCATACATAGCGTAGCCGGCGGGCATGGTCAGGCCGAAGGGCGACTCCCAGATTATATCCGCCCCCCGCCCCATCCTCTCGGCGGCATCGCGGGAGGAAAGCTCGGACATCTTCTGAAAGCCGATTACAGCCACCACCTTGTGCAAGCCGGCCTTGACCAGCGACCAGGCTACCCTTAAGCCGGTGCTGCTGGAAGAACATACCGTCTCGACATAGAAGCTCGGCTTGGGGGTCAGCTCCAGGTACTCCGAAATCAAGCCGGCCGGCGAGCGCTGTTTATCGTACTCCGGTGCCGAACAAACAATGGAGGCGTCTATATCACCGGTGGTGATATCCAGACCCTCCATGGCTTCTTTGAAAGCCTCAAAAGACAATTCACGGATAGATACACCGCAGTCGCGGGAAAAAACACTCTGGCCAACGCCGACAATAGCCACTTCTGCCATAGGTATCACCTTGCAATATATATTATTTTAAAGCTATCAAGCCGAGGTCAAAGACAGGGCCGGTTTAAGGTCGAGCTTGATACCCGGCCCCATGGTGGTGGCTATAGAGGCGGTCTTGACATACTGCCCCTTGGCCCCGGCGGGCTTGGCCCGCACCACCGCCTCCATCACCGCCGTCAGGTTAGCCAAAAGCTTGTCCTCTTCGAAGCTGACCTTGCCCAGGGGGACGTGAATAATGGCGGTCTTGTCCAGCTTGAACTCCACCCGCCCCTGGCGGGCTTCCTGAATGGCCCGGGGCAGGTCACCAGCGTCCACCACCGTTCCCGACTTGGGGTTGGGCATCAGCCCCTTCCGCCCCAGGATTTTCCCCAGCCGCCCCACCCTGCCCATCATATCCGTGGTGGCGATGGTAGTATCAAATTCCAGCCAGCCACCTTCAATCTTCTTAATAAGCTCGTCACCGCCGGCGAAATCGGCGCCAGCAGACTCGGCGTTTCTCACCGCCTCGCCCTGGGTAAAGACCAGGACCCTCACCTTCTTGCCCAGACCATGGGGCAGAAGGGCGACGCCGCGCACCTGCTGCTCGGCATCCCTGGGGTCGACACCCATCCTCAGGTGAAGCTCTACCGTCTCGTCAAAGCCGCTATAGGCCGCCTTCTTGGCTAAGCCGATAGCCTCCTCGGGAGAATAGGTCTTGTTCTTGTCTATCAGCTTCATCGCTTCAGCGTATTTCTTGCCGTGTTTAGCCAATTCATTCCACCTCGATGCCCATACTCCGGGCGGTGCCTTCGATAATTCTCTCGGCCCCCTCGATGCTGGTGGCGCTTAAATCTTTGGCCTTAAGCTCGGCTATCTGGCGGAGCTGGGCCCGCGATATCTTGCCCACCTTCTCATGGCCGGCATCGGTGGAGCCCTTTTCTATAGCCAACGCTTTTTTAAGCAAATCGGTAGCCGGCGGCGTCTTGGTGATAAAGGTAAACGAGCGGTCTTCATAGACGGTTATCTCCACCGGAATAATGGAGCCTTCCTGCTTTGAGGTGCGCTCGTTATACTCCTTGCAAAAAGCCATGATATTGAGCCCGTGCTGGCCCAGGGCAGGGCCTACCGGCGGTGCCGGATTGGCTTTGCCGGCCGGAATCTGCAGCTTGATAACCGCTTTAACCTTTTTAGCCACTTTGTCCCCTCCTAGAGCTTCTCCACCTGCAGGAAGTCGAGTTCAACCGGCGTTTCCCGCCCGAAAAGGGAGAGAAGCACCTTGACCTTGCCCTTGTCGGTGCTTATCTCATCGACCACGCCGACAAAATCAATAAAGGGGCCGCTGGTAACCCGCACACTCTGCCCCTTGCGAAAGCCAACCTTGACCTTGGGCGCCTCGGCGGCCATCTGCTTTAAAATCTTGGTTACTTCCCCTTCGGCCAGGGGGGTCGGCTTACTGCCGCTGCCGACGAAACCGGTGACGCCCGGGGTATTACGCACAATGTTCCAGCTCTGGTCGCTCATCTTCATCTTAATCAGGATATAGCCGGGCAGTATCTTCCGGTCCACATTGCGCCGCTGGCCGTCTTTGACCTCAATCTCCACCTCGGTGGGTATGATTATGTCGGAGATTTCCTCGTCGCTATCCATGAACTTGATGCGCTGTTCCAGGTTCTTCTTGACCCGTTCCTCATACCCGGAATAGGTATGAACGACGAACCAGCCTTTTTGATTCTCTGCCACCATAACCTCATTCATAAGACTTCCAGATTTTGGGAAAAAGACAGGGCTACCCCCTTAAGGCTAGCTCTGCGACTAGCCACCCAAAAAGAACGCATCGACGAGGCGGGTAAAACCATAATCAAAGGCTCCCAGAGCCAGCCCGACGGCAATGGTAACCACCAGCACCAGGAAGGTTAGATAGGCCGCCTCTCGCTTTGAAAGCCAGACCACCTTCTTCAGCTCAGCGACAATATCGCCGACGAATCTAAACCTGGCACGCTTGGTAGTACGCTGAGTCATTAAAACAGCCCCATATATCCCCGGCCGCCGGCCACTATTTTATCTCCTTGTGCAGGGTATGGCTGCGGCAGCGGGGGCAATACTTCCTCAGCTCCAACCGCTGGGAGTCGTTTCTCTTGTTCTTGCTAGTAGTATATGTCCTCTCACTGCACTGGCTGCAGGCAAGGTGGATAATAACTCTAGCTTCAGCCTTTCTTGCCATGGTTATTCAATGATGCGGCTAAAGGTACCGGCCCCTACCGTTTTACCCCCCTCCCGGATAGCAAAGCGCAAGCCTTTCTCCAGGGCTACCGGATAGATAAGCTTTATCTTCATGTTGACATTATCACCGGGCATAACCATCTCCACCCCTTCGGGCAACTCGATGCTACCGGTAACATCGGTAGTCCTGATATAGAACTGGGGCTTATAGCCGTTAAAGAATGGGGTGTGCCTGCCGCCCTCTTCCTTACTCAAAACGTATACCTCAGCCTCAGCATAGGTATGAGGCTTAATCGAGCCGGGGGCGGCTATTACCATACCACGCTCTATATCGTCCCGCTCCACTCCCCGAAGCAGGATACCAACCGCATCTCCGGGCTCGGCGTCGTCCAGAATCTTGTGGAACATCTCCAGGCTGGTGGCTACTGTTTTTCGCGGCTCGTGGTGCAAGCCCACTATCTCAACCTCGTCGCCGGGGTTAATCACACCCCGCTCCACCCTGCCCGTAGGCACGGTGCCGCGACCCTTGATACTGAAGACGTCCTCCACCGGCATCAGGACGGGCTGGTCTTTGGGCCTTGCCGGAGTGGGAATATACTCGTCAACGGCGTCGAGGAGTTGCCAGATGGGACCGCACCACTGGCAGTCCCGCTTGCCACAGCCGCACTCCAGCGCCTTGAGGGCGCTCACCTTTACCA
>DAOUMQ010000244.1:0-7018 GCA_034410425.1 Dehalococcoidales bacterium
GGGGGAATGACAAACTTGGTATCTTTTCCCACCCACCGCCCCTTTTAACTGGGGTTTTAATTACCCACCCTCCCGCCCGAAAGAGGTTTCACCTCTCTTACCCTCTGGGGGAAAAGGGGAGGATAATCGCCCCTCTCTGGGGGGCGGGGGAAAGAGAGTTTTAGAGGCTTTGCCTATGAGGGTGGGCTGGGTGGGAAGAAAAACCTGGGGGCGGGGGGACTGAAAAGCCATCGTATCTATTCCCACCCACCGCCCTATAGAGGTGGGGAGGTAAGCGAGTCTTAAAGAGGTACAACCTTTTTGGGCGGGCTGGGTAGGACGCAAGACCAACTATTGACAATCCGATAATTTTATACTATAAATGATAATGATTTTCATTTAGAGGGCAAAATGAGGCTTACCGAGAAAAGCATAGCCGCTACCTTAAGAGCCAACGGCTATAAGCTCACCCCGCAGCGAAGGTCGGTGATACAGACCATCGCCGCCAGCCAGGACCACCTCACCCCTTCCGCGCTACACCGGAAGCTGCGCCAGACCCACCCCCACATCGGGCTGGTAACCGTCTACCGCACCCTGGAGATACTGGCCCGCCTGGAGCTCATCTGCGAGCTACACGCCGTGGGCAACTCCCGCAGCTACACCATCAGCACCCCGGAACACCACCACCACCTCATTTGCTCCGACTGCGGCGAGGTCATCAACTTCGCCGGCTATTACCTCACCGAGCTGGAGCAGAGGCTTTCCCGCGAGACCGGCTTTGCCATCGAAGGGCACCTGCTTGAGTTCACCGGGCGGTGCCGGAGATGCCAGAAAAATGTTCAGGCTGATATTAAGCGAGCTTAGGCACCATATCCCTTTCACCGCCACGGGGGCGGCCAGCGGCATTATCATCATGGTGATAATAGTCTTCAGCAACACCCTCGTTCAGGTTTCCCAGGTCTCCCACACCGTCTTCTACATCCTGCACCCCCTCCATGTCGTCTTGAGCGCCCTGGTGACCACCGCCCTTTATAGGAAACACGGCAAGGGCAAGCTCTGGGTTATCGTCTTGATTGGCTATGTGGGCTCTGTAGGCATTGCTACCATAAGCGACTCGATAATCCCCTACCTGGGAGAAAGACTCTTAGACCTCCCCTACACGGCACCCCACATAGGTTTTATCGAAGAGTGGCAGATAGTAAATCCGGCGGCCGTTATCGGCATCGCCATCGGTTACTGGAAACCTGTAACTGAGGTCCCGCACTTCGGGCACGTATTGTTGAGCACCTGGGCATCGCTGTTTCATATCATCATGGCCCTGGGCGAAACGATAAGCTGGGGTATATACCTTGTTATCTTTGTCTTTCTGTTCCTGTCGGTCTGGCTGCCCTGCTGTATGAGCGATATCGTCTTCCCCCTGCTCTTTATAAGAAAAGCGGCCCGCCAGGAGAGTCATTGACTCTTCTTTAGTGGCTAAAGGTTGCCACTCCCTCGGGCGATGGCATATACTAATCACACCACATAGGGGAGGATAAAGATGGAGCTTCGTATAACCACCCTCAGTGAGAATACCGCCGCTTTGGGTAGCTTCCTGGGGGAATGGGGCTTGAGCATCCTGGTAGAAAGCGACGAGGCCAATATCCTCTTCGATACCGGCCAGAGCATCTCGGCCAGCCACAACGCCGAGCTCCTGGGTGTGGACTTGAGCCGGATTGATAAGATTGTTTTAAGCCACGGCCACTTCGACCACACCGGCGGCTTAAAGCAGTGCTTAAGCAAGATAGGCAAGGAGATAGAGATAATCGCCCACCCCGATATCTGGCAGGCTAAGTGCGCCGTTGGCGAGGGTGAGGATAGATACATCGGCATACCCTTCTCCCGAAAGGAACTGGAAGACTCAGGTGCCCGCTTTAAGCTGACGGCGGAACCAGTGAGGATAAGCCAGCATATCATGACCAGCGGCGAGATTCCCATGGTCACCGATTACGAGACAATAGAGCCCGACCTGGTGGTGAAAGAAGACGGCGGCTACCGCCCGGATGAATTCCGGGACGACCAGGCGCTGATTATAACCACCGAAGCGGGGCTGGTGGTCATTCTGGGCTGTGCCCACCGCGGCATCATCAATACCCTCTACCACGCCCAAAATCTCAGCGGGGTAAAAGCGATAGATGCCGTGCTCGGCGGCTGCCACCTGATGAACGCCACTGAAGAAAGGGTGTGGCTGACTATCGCCGCCCTGAAAGAGCTGGGGGTGAAAAGGCTGGGCGTCTCCCATTGCACCGGCCTGGCCGCCTCTGTCATAATGGCCCATGAGTTCGGGGAAAGGTTCTTCTTTAATAATGCCGGCACTATGGTCAGCCTGCCGTAAGGAGTTATCATGAACCTCTCGGTCCAACTGGCGCCCAAGAATAAAAAGGGGCTGTTACTGGCCAACCCGGTGATGACCGCCTCGGGCACCTTTGGCTGGGGCACCGAGTACGAGCACCTCTTCGATATCCAGAGGCTGGGGGCTATCGTAGTTAAGGGGACTACCCTCTCACCCAGGGAGGGCAATCCCCAGCCGAGGCTGGCGGAGACGCCCTGCGGCGTGCTCAACTCCATCGGCCTGCAGAACATCGGCGTCGAAGCCGTAATCAAGGAGAAGGCGCCGCTCTGGGCGGGGTGGCGGGTGCCGGTCCTAGTCAACATCGTCGGGGAAACCGTTGACGAATATGCCCAACTGGCGGCCAAGCTGGACGGGGTGGCCGGCATAAGCGGCCTTGAGGTAAATATCGGCTGTCCCAATATTGAAGCCGGCGGCGCCGAGTTCGGCGCTCACCCCGAACCAGCGGCTAAAGTTACGGCGGCGGTAAAAGCGGCTACTTCCCTGCCTCTAGTGGTCAAGCTGACCCCGAACACGGCCGACATCGCCGCGGTGGCTGAAGCGGTGGCTAAAGCCGGAGCCGACGCCGTCTCCCTAATCAATACCCTCAAGGGCATGGCCATCGATGCCGCCAGGCGCCGCCCGCTGCTGGGCAATATATACGGGGGGCTGTCCGGCCCGGCGATAAAGCCAATCGCCCTGTACATGGTCTATAAGGTGGCTGGCGCCGTAGAGATTCCGGTGGTCGGCATCGGCGGCATTGCCACTGCCAGCGACGCCCTAGAGTTCATCATGGCCGGAGCCAGCGCCGTCCAGGTGGGCACGGCCAACTTCACCAACCCCCGCGCCCCCCTCGATGTGCTGGAGGGGATAGAGCAGTTCATGGCCAAAGAGAGGATAAAAGACATCGCCGAGCTTATCGGGGCGGGGATACGCTAGAAGTGCGCAAAGGAGGTAGGAAAATGCTAATGAAAGCCTCTATCGTTATCGCCCTGATTGCCCTTGTCCTGGTGCCGGCAGTGGGCTGTGGTGGACCTGACTTCCCTGATGAGAACCTGGAAGCTGCCGTAAGGGATGCCCTCGGTAAGCCGGAGGGCGAGGAGATAACAGCCGCCGAACTGGCTGAACTTACTGAGCTGAGTGCCGCGCTTGGATTTATTACTGACCTCTCCGGCCTGGAATACTGCACCAGCCTGACTAGGCTCAGCCTTGGCGGAAACCAGATAAGCGACATCTCGCCCCTTTCTAACCTCACCAGCTTGACTGAGCTCTCCCTTGGGGGGAACCAGATAAGCGATATCACCCCACTTCAAAACCTTACCAGCCTGACTAGGCTCAGCCTGCGGGATAACCAGATAAGCGACATCTCGCCCCTTTCCGACCTCACCGACCTGACTTGGCTCGACCTTAGCCAGAACCAGATAAGCGATATCTCCTCCCTTTCTAACCTCACCAACCTGACCACGCTCGACCTTGGGGAGAACGAGATAAGCGACATCTCGCCCCTTTCCTCCCTCACCAACCTGACTTTGCTCTTCCTTGGTACAAACCAGATAAACGACATATCGCCCCTTTCCAACCTCACCAACCTGACTTATCTATTCCTTGATGCAAACCAGATAAGCGACATCTCGCCGCTAGTGGAGAACAGCGGACTGGGCACAGGCGATGCGGTATCGTTTGGAGGCAACAATCTGGCCCTGAGTGAAGGCTCGGAGGACATGGTAAATATCCAAGCCTTAGAGGATAGGGGAGTAAGAGTCTACTGCGATTAGTGCAACACCTTAAACAGCGCTGGTGCGGAAGCGCCATAAGGCGATGGCGCCAAAGATTACGGTAAAGGCCACTAAGGCCAACATCTCCGGTACCACAGCGCCGAAGTCGGCGCCGAAGAGCATCAGCTCGTTGAAACCGTTGACCGCCCAGCCGTGCGGGGTTATCTTGGCCAGGGTCTGCAGCCAGCCGGGGTGAAGGAAGAGCGGCCACCAGCAGCCGCCTACGGGAGCCAGCACCAGCGAAGCCAGCACGGCGATGGAGCCGGCACTGCGCTGGGTCTTGACCAGAGTCGCCAGCATAATGGAGAAGGCGGCCGACACAATCACCATCAGGATGGAAAGAATGACTACCGCTGCCGGTGAGTTCCCCATGTCCATGTTGAAGGCTAGAAGGCCGACCACCAGGAAGAGCAATATCTGAACCAGCCCCTTGACCGCGGTGCCGGTGAAGATGCCTCCCAGGATAGACTCCCGCCTCACCGAGCTGGCCATCAGCCGTTCCAGGGTATGGTTCTGGCGCTCGCGGACTATAGCCTCGGCGCCAAGGGCGGCGCCGAAGAAGACGAACATCACCAGGTAGCCGGGAATGACCCAGTTAGCCGGGGCCACATCCTCCACGTCGCCCACCTTCTCCGTGCTGTATTCGATAAAGGATTGGGCGCCAACTCCCTGCCCGGATAAGGCCTGGGCGATAACCTGGTCGATAATCTGCTCAATCTGAGCCATTTCTTGGGGGCTAAGAGCCTCCTGCCCTTGCAATTGCTCCAGGGTGGAGACGATAGCGCACACCGAGCCGACCTGTGAGGCGATAGACTGGCTTATGCCCGATAGAGCCGTCCTATCTTCAATGGCTTCGGCGTCGGTCACCACCTCGAGCTCGGTGCCCGCCCCGGTAATAATCCCCTCGGTGAAGTCGGCGGGGAAGGCAATGAAACCGCTTATCTCCCCATCCTCCACGGCCTGGTAGGCCTGGTCGTAGTCCATCATGATTATCTCAAAGTCGCCCGTGCTCTCCAGGGCGTCGATTATCTGGTAGCTGTAACTTCCCTCCGCCTCCCCGCTAACGATATGCAGTTGCAGCTTGACATCCTCGGTGACGCCGAGATTCATGAAGTTGAACATGACGATAAAGAGGAAGGGAAAGAGTATAAAGAAGAACACCGCCCCGCGGTCGGTGGCGAAGAGCTTTAGGTCTTTAAGGGCGATGAACCATATATGCTTCAGTCTTTGCATCAGTTTCTATTTGCCTCCGGGCATAACCTTAAAGAGAGTTCGACTTAAAATAAGCCCGACCACGGCGACGCCAGCCAGTACCCCCAGCTCCAGGCCCAGATTGGCCAGCGAACCGCCCTCGGCGATTACGCTGTTAAGGGCGCTGTTGGCGTAGGTGTTGATGGAAAAGCGGCTCAAGGTATAGAGCACCGAGCCCTCGCCGATTTCAAAGAAGGTGCCGCCCAGCATCACCATAACCATGGTGAAAACGACGGCAATCCAGATGGCGCCGTCCTCGCTGCGGGCGATGGCGGCGATAACCATTCCCAAAGCGCTGGCGGCGGCGGCAAAAATGAGCAGAATAAACAGGGACTGAATAAAGGTAAGCGGGGTGAAAATCTGGAAGACGATGTAGCCCAGGGCTAACAGAATGAACGTCTGGACGAAGCCGCGGGAAACATTAGCCAGGAACTTGCCGGCGAAAAGCTGGCTCACGCTCAAGCGGGTGGTGAGCAGCCTCTCCAGCGTCCCCTTCTTGCGCTCCTCGACGATGGCGCGGGCGCTTAAGGTTATGGCAAAGAGGACAAACATGGTGACTATACCGGGCAGGAACATCTGTACCGGGTCGACAGTGGTGCCCACCGTCTCCTCGGCGACGGCGACAGTGGGCTGTACGCGCTCCTGGCCCAGGTATTGCTGTATGGTAAGGTTTATGCTTTCCTGGGGAATATCAAACTCGGCCAGGGCGCTGTGCACCTCGTTATAGACCTGGAACTGCTGGTTCATCCCCTCGGCGACGCCGCGCACTATGCTGGCTACTATCTGCCCCTCGTCCCCACCGTTGCCCCTCTGCCTGAAGAGCAGTTGCGTCGGCTCTCCCATGGCCAGATTTTTAGAGAAATCGGCGGGGATATAGATGACCATGAGCAGGTCGGAGTTATCCAGTTTGGCCTCGGCGTCCTCGGCGGTAAGCAGCTCGACATCAAGGCTATCCATGGCCTCAAGCTGTTCTAAAAGTATGGTGGAGTAGGCGCCCCCCTCGTCCTCGTTGACCACATGGGCGGTGCCGTGGAAGAGGGTATCCCCGCCGAAGGCGCCGTACATCAGGGCGAAGAGGGCTATGGGTAAAAGTAGGCTGAAGGCCAGGTCAGCCCTGTCCTGCAGGTAGGTGCGGACTTCGCGTAAGGCGACGATAAAGGCTCTGCTCATAATCAGCTAATCACGCAGCCTCCGTCCGGTCAGTTTCAAGAAGACGTCCTCCAGGGTTACCTTGTCCGGCGGCCCTATCTGGCTCTTGAGTTTACGCGGGGTATCCATAGCGATTATCTGGCCGCCGTCGATAATAGCCACGCGGTTGCAGAGGCGGTTAGCCTCTTCCATATAATGGGTGGTATAGAGGATGGTCATCCCCTTGTCCCGCAGGCCTTCAATAGTCTCGTAGATATTGTTCCTTGACTGGGGGTCTATGCCCACCGTCGGCTCATCCAGGAAGAGGAGCTGGGGATGGCCGACCAGGGCTATGGCCAGGTTGATGCGCCGCTTCATGCCTCCGGAGAACTTGGCAATCTTCCCCTTGGCTCTCCCCTCCAGCCCCATCATCTTCAGGTGCTTCATCGCCTGTTCCTTGGCTTCCTTGCCGTCCAGCCCGACCATCCGGCCAAAAAAGACCATGTTGTCCAGGGCGGAG
>DAOUMQ010000245.1:0-1733 GCA_034410425.1 Dehalococcoidales bacterium
GGCTGTCTGGATTTGGCCATCGACCCCTCATCAAAGTTACTATTGCAGACCAAGCCGGTCTACGGGGGCAACGCCCAGGCCGTTTTCACCTGCTCATCTTTCCCCCAGATAGCCACGGTCAGGGCCAAGACAATGGAACCGCTGGAGCGGGACCAGTCCAGAAAAGGGGAAACGATAACCGTCGACGCCGCCCTGGAGCCCTCGGCGATAAAGACCAGGGTGCTGGAGAAGGTGGCGGAAAAGGTGGAGGGGGTAAGGCTTGAAGACGCCGAGGTGGTGGTAAGCGGCGGCAGGGGCATCGGCAGTGAGGAAGGTTTTGCCCAGCTGGAGGAACTGGCCAGGATGCTCAAAGGGGCAGTGGGGGCTACCCGGCCGCCCTGCGATAACGGCTGGGTGCCCGCCGGGGCGCAGATTGGGCTTACCGGCAAGATTATTGCCCCCGACCTCTATATAGCCATAGCCCTCTCCGGCTCCAGCCAGCATATGTCCGGCTGTTCCGGCTCCAAAACGATAGTCGCCATCAACAAAGACCCGGAGGCTAATATCTTCAGGGAAGCCCGCTTCGGCGTCGTCGGCGACTGGAAAAAAGCCCTGCCTGCCTTCACCGAGAAGCTTAAGGAGCTGCTGGCCGGCTAAAAATCAGCCCTTCTCGGCTTGCCTAGCGGCGACAATCTTCTCAGTGATGTGGGCCGGCACCTCTTCATAGTGGCTGAAACTGGCCTTGTAGCTGCCCCTGCCCTGGGTTATCGATTTCAGGTCAATGGCATAGCGCAGAATCTCAGCCTGCGGCACCTGGGCCTCGATAACATTAACCCCACCACCGGGGTTCATCCCCTGCACCCGCGCCCGCTTGGTGTTAAGGTCGCCGATGATATCACCGGTAAAGTCCTCGGGGACGGTAACCTCGATATTGAATATCGGCTCAAGCAGGATAGGCTGGCCCTCGGCCAAGCCTTTCTTGAGCGCCCCGGCGCCGGCAATCTTAAAACATATATCCGAGGAATCAACCGGGTGAAAGCTGCCGTCGTAGACCGTTGCCCTTATGTCAATAACGGGATAGCGGGCCAAGACACCTTCCCCGATAGCCTCATTGACCCCCTTCTCCACCGAGGGGATATAGTTCCGGGGTATGGCGCCGCCCACTATCTTATTGGCAAACTCATGGCCGCTGCCGCGGGACAAAGGCTCAAGTTCAAGGAGGACGTGCCCGTACTGGCCGTGTCCCCCCGTCTGCTTCTTATGCTTATACTCAGCCTTGGCTCCGGCGGTAATCGTCTCTTTATAGGGCACCTTGGGCGTCTCCAGCTTGACCCCGACGCCGAATTTGCGCTGCATCTTGTCGGCGGCTACTTCAAGCTGGGACTCGCCGATTCCGGATAGAATGGTCTCGTTGGTATCGGGCTCACGGTGCACCCGAATGGTGAGGTCTTCCTCAACCAGACGGGTCAGCGCCGCCCCCAGCTTGTCCAGGTCAGCCTTGGTCTTGGGATGGACGGCCAGACTGAAGGCCGGTTCGGGGAACTCTATGGGGGCAATCTTCAGCGGCTTCTCCCGACTGCCCAGGGTATCCCCGGTGCCAGCCAGGGTCAGCTTGGCTACCGCCCCCATATCGCCGGCGCCGAGCTCGGGCACCGGCTCCTGGTTCTTGCCCCTGAGCACAAAGAGCTGGCCGATGCGCTCGGCATCGTTGCGGGTGGTATTCCACACCTGGGAATTACTTTTAATGGCGCCGT
>DAOUMQ010000246.1:0-2804 GCA_034410425.1 Dehalococcoidales bacterium
ACTTAAGGGGGGTCGGGCTTACCGATACCGAGCTGGAAATCCTGGGAGTTAGAATGGCAGGAGGCTAGAAATGACCAAGAAGACTAATAATAGCGTGGTAAAGATAGATGCCAGCGGCGTTTTTCAAAGGGAGCTTAACACCCGCTTGAGAGAGCTGGTCACCAACGGCACCCAGAAGATTGAGCTTAAAAATCTCTACGGGCAGAGGTACATCGGCACCGGCCTGTCCAGGTCGGTGGAGATTGAGATATTCGGCACGCCGGGCAACGACCTGGGCGCCTTTATGGATGGGCCCCGGATTACCATTCGCGGTAACGCCCAGGACGGCTGCGGCAATACCATGAACGAGGGGGAGATAATAGTCCACGGTCATGCCGGGGATATTCTCGGTTTCTCAGCTAGAGGCGGCAAAATCTTCGTCAGGGAGGATGTCGGCTATCGGGCCGGTATCCATATGAAGGAATACGGGGATAAAAAGCCGGTAGTTATTATCGGCGGCACTGCCCAGGACTTTCTCGGCGAGTACATGGCCGGCGGCATTCTTATCCTGCTGGGCTTGAACCTGAATGACGGCCTTCGTCACCGGGCCAACTTTATCGGCACCGGAATGCACGGTGGCGTTATCTACCTGAGAGGAACTGTCGAGGACTATCAATTAGGCAAGGAGGTAGGGGTCGCCCCGCTGGAGGAGAAGGACTACCAAGTTCTTAAGAAATTCGTCGGTGAGTTTGCCACTCACTTTGGCTACGATGCCGAGGAGATACTGAAACACAGGTTTATCAAGCTTTTCCCTCTCTGGCTCCGGCCCTACGGCAGGCTTTATACCCTTTGACGGAGGTGCGCCGTGTTGCGCTTGCTGATGATAGCTGAAGAGACCGAAGCATTGGCCGAACTGCGTTCGGCAATTGCCCTGAGCGGCTTTACCTGTTACCTCGTCTCTCATGATGGCGAAGACCTGGAAGAGTCGATAATAGCCTATCGCCCGGACTTGGTCCTGGTCGAGGCAGGCGGCAATCTGGGCTCTTCGCCGGCCTGGGAGCTGGTCCAGGAGTTTAGACAGCAAAGACGCTTGCCGGTTTTGGCCCTGGTCGTCAGGGAGGAGCTGGCTAAGATTGACGCCATCGACGCCGATGATTTTCTAACCAGCCCCTATGACGGCCAGGAGCTGGTCTTGAGATTAAAGAGGCTTCTCCACGGGGCCAGGAATGGGGATAACGGTGAACTAATTGAATGTGACGGCCTGGTGATAGACCTGGCCAGGTGCGAGGTTACTATGGAGGGCAGGATTGTAGACCTGACCTTTAAAGAATACGAGTTGCTCAAGTTACTGGCCAGTAACCGGGGGCGTGTCTATGGCCGTGAAGCCCTGCTCGACCGGGTCTGGGGCTATGACTACTATGGCGGTGATAGAACGGTGGATGTACATGTGCGGAGACTCAGGAGCAAGATTGAGGACGGCAAGCACGTCTTCATTGAGACGGTAAGGAACATCGGCTACAGGTTCAGAAAGACCTCCTAGCTACACCCCCTCTTTGTAACCAAAATTTAACACATTGGTAATCTGCTGGAAACAATAGCGGGCTATCATGTAAGAAAAGGTGAGGAGGTGTGGCAAGAGATGACGGTCAATGCCGGTGATACTGCCTGGATTTTAGCCTCAGCGGCGCTGGTCATGCTGATGACGCCGGGGGTGGCCCTGTTCTACGGGGGCATGGTGAGGCGGAAAAACATCCTCTCCACCATCATGATGAGCTTTGCCTGCCTGGGGTTGGTTGGGCTGCTCTGGGTGCTTTACGGCTACAGCCTGAGCTTCGGCGCTGACAACGGCGGTTTTATCGGCGGGCTTAACTTCGCTGGCCTGATGGGCGTGGGGCAGGAGCCTTCTTCGGTCTATGCCAGCACCGTGCCCCACCTGGCCTTTATGATATTCCAGGCAATGTTCGCTATTATCACCATAGCCTTGATCACCGGCGCCGTCGTCGAGCGGGTGAAATTCAGCGCCCTGCTTGTCTTCTCGGCTCTGTGGCTGACCGTCGTCTACTGCCCGGTGGCCCACTGGGTCTGGGGTGACGGCGGCTGGCTGGCTTCTCTGGGCGCTCTTGACTTCGCCGGCGGCGCTGTCGTCCATATCAATGCCGGTGTCTCGGCCTTAGCTCTGGTCTTACTGCTGGGTAAGCGCCGGGGCTTTCCGGGCGAGCCCATGGAGCCCAACAATATTCCCATGGTGGTGCTGGGCGCCGGCCTGCTCTGGTTCGGCTGGTTCGGCTTCAATGCCGGCAGTTCTTTAGCCTCAGATGGGCTGGCGGCTAGCGCCTTCGTCGCCACCAATACTGCGGCCGCCGCCGCCGCCTTTACCTGGATGATAGTTAGCTGGCTCCACCGCCGTCCAACCGTTCTCGGCACCGTTACCGGGGCCGTTGCCGGGCTGGCTACTATAACCCCCGCGGCTGGTTTCGTAACACCTCTGGCGGCTATCCCGATAGGTATGGCGGCGGCCATAGTGTGCTATTATAGTATGGTGTTGCTAAAGACAAAACTCGGCTTTGACGACTCGCTGGATGTGTTCGCAGTACACGGTGTTGGGGGTATCTTAGGAATGCTGGCAACGGGCATCTTCGCCAGCCTGGCGATTAACTCGGCCGGGGCCGACGGGCTGATATATGGGGGCGGCATAACGCTCTTGAAGCAGATGGCCGGTATTGCCGCGGTGGGCGCTTACGCCTTCGTCGTTACCTGGGTGCTGGGCAAAGTGGTTGATATTACCATGGGCTTGAGAGTGGGGCAGAAGGAAGAGACGGTGGGGC
>DAOUMQ010000247.1:0-2914 GCA_034410425.1 Dehalococcoidales bacterium
TGATGCTTGGCAGAGATACTTGTTGGGCAGTTTCTTGTTCAATGACAACATCGCCATTGAAACGTCTAGGGCACATGCCCAGCTGATGTTTGTATCCGCCAATGCTCTGTCAGTGAAGTAGCCATTACCACAACCAATATCTAAAAGGGAATCGCCAGGCTGCGCCAGATCTTTGAGAAGTCTGAGTTTAAACTCGTCACCTTCCTTTTCTCGCCCGCCAGCAGCAAACTCGATGGCGTGTTGTTCAAAAAACCCGCGGGTTTCTAGCACTGCCTCACCCTTGACTCTCTTCATCGAATAAGTCTCTTTCTGATAAGGTCACTCAGGTTAATCAATCCGACTTTCCAGCCGCCACACTGTGCTCTCCCCAAGCGAGAGTAATATTTGATGGGCACTTCTCTCCATTGACACCGGGCAAAACAGCAGGCCTCTATTTTAATTTCTTGCGACAGGGGTGTATTGGACTTTAACACTAACCTGTCCAGAATATCTTTTTTAAAAACCCACATTCCAGACTGGCAATCCTTGATATTCAGCCTGAAAAGGACTCTTGTGATTAAGGTCAGAACAGCGTTTCCTATTTTGTTCCGTAAGGACATGACCTTCTTATCTATCAGGGCAAAGCGGTCGGTGGTGATGAACTCCAGGTTCTCCTTCTCGAGAATTTGAACCAACCTGGGAATGTCCTCCATGGGGTAGGTGGCATCGGCATCAGCCGTGACGATGATGTCACCCCTGGCGTTAGCAAAGCCGGTTTTGAAAGCTTGCCCGTAACCTCGCCTTGGCTCAATAACGACCTCGGCGCCGGTTTCTTCTGCCCGCTGCCGTGTTCTATCTTTTGAGTTGCCGTCAACAACCAGGATTTGGACTTCATATCCCATTTTCTGAAGCTCTGTCCGGGGAATAGATGAAATCGTTGTTGCTATTCCCTCCTCTTCATTCAGGGCGGGAATAACAATGCTTAATATGCGATTTTCCGTTTTCTTGGCGGAGTATTTCATCGGTCATCCAACTTTACTGCGTGCCCCTTATCAGCGGCATCGTATATAGCGTGAGCTAATCTCAATGCCTGCAGCCCATCATAACCTCCAACCTGAACCTCGCAGTTCTCTTTTATGGCAGTTACGAATTCTCTCCACTCCTCCCGCCAGGATAGGTCTTCCCCTCGGAATTCGGTGATTTCCTCCTTAAAAGGCTCCAGAGGAGCTCGCTTACCCTTTATCAACTTCTCAGTACCGTAGCTGCCGCCGAGGCCTTCTACGCTAATGTAGCCATCCTGCCCGAAGACTTCAAAAGAGAAAAGATTTTTCCACTGCGTCCAACTCACATGGATAAAGGCCACTTGCCCTGTCCTGGTCCGCAGAAGGGCAAAGGCATTATCCTCGACGGGAATATTGTAGAAACTAGTCTGAAGGGATCCGAAAACGCTATCAAAATCACCCAGAAACCAGCGAGCAAGGTCTAAAACATGCATACCCTGGTCCATCATCTGACCGCCGCCGCTTATTTCTGGATTCATTCTCCAGTCCTTCTCGTAGCCGAGCCGGCCACCAATGCCGTAACGACAGCGTATGAACATAAGCTCGCCGATAGCGTCAGCCTCAACCCACTTTTTGGCCTCACTGATGGCCGGGTGATGACGAAGGTTAAAACCGCATTTTAGTCTAAGGTCTCTCTCCTGCGCAGCCTTTATTACTTCTCTCGCCCCCTCAACTGTTCTTGTCAGCGGTTTCTCACAGAGCACATGCTGACCATGCTTTAGAGCTTCCAAGCACATTGTTGCGTGTAAATGGGGCGGTGTGCAGATAATTACCGCCTCTACATCTTTTCTGTTAATCACGGCTTGCCAATCGTTTGTTGGCAGACATCCAATTTCATCTGCCAGATGCTTTGCCCTAGCTATATCGGCATCAGCTATGATAACGAGGTCTTTCTTATCTGCAAGTGCCTGAGCGCGGCGTATCCCTTGAAGCCCGGCGCCAATTAGTCCCACTTTCATTTCAAAGCTTGCCTCACCAGTCCCAACCCCGGTCTTTCGGTACTATCCTTCTTAGTGTATAAACATCAGAGGACATTACTTCCTTAATATGCCGGGGAATTTCTTGCCAGTTATCCCAGAGAAGGCTTATGAGCCTACCGGTTAATCCGTCGGATTCAGACGAAGCTAAGAAGACAGCCAACCGGGCTACCCTTTCCGGAGGCACTCCCCCTTCTTCCTTTTGTTTGATTGACTTGGCTAGGAAATCCTTACCTGCCGTTTCCCCTGCTTCCAAAACCTGCTCAAGTAATCTGGTATTTACCGCTCCCGGGGCAATAGCGTTAATATCAATGTGGTAATCCTTAACCTCCTCTGCCAAGGTTTCCGTTAGCCTTACCACTGCTACTTTTGAAGCGCTGTAAGCGCTAAATCTCGGGAAAGGGGCAGTTGCCCCTCCACCTGAGAAGTTGATAATTTTACCCCTTTTGTTAGCCATCATGGTTGGAAGAACAGATCTAATACATAGAAATGTACCGTAGAGATTGATATTAATAGCCTCTTGCCACCGTTCTGCGTTAATGTCGGTCACAAAGCCGATGGGCCCGTAGATTCCAGCGCAGTTGACCAGCACATTAATAGTGCCAAACTTATCCAGGGCGAAACCCACCAAGTCCTTGGCCTCTTTCTCTTGGGAAACATCGGCGGGGAAGACCTCGATTCTTGAGGCAGAACTCTTCAGTTCTTTTGCGGCGGCTTTAAGCTCTGCTTCGGTTCTTGAGGTTAAAACGAGCGAGGCGCCTTCTTTGGTGAAGGCAGAGGCTATCGCCTTACCTATTCCTCTGCTTCCGCCGGTAATGACAGCAACCCTGTCTTTGAGTATCATTGTCCTCTACCTACGCCGAAATACAGGATACCCTTTTCCGTTATCTTCTTATC
>DAOUMQ010000248.1:0-1892 GCA_034410425.1 Dehalococcoidales bacterium
ATTAGTAGACATATCCCCGTTGCCTTCGACGGGGAAGGAGGAATGGAGAGGTGGATACCACCAAGTTCGAGAATATCGTTTTCAGTAAAGAGGAATATGTGACTAAAATCGTCCTGAATCGCCCGGAGCGCCTAAATGCCATTAATCGCGAGATGGAGCAGGAACTGACCGAAGCTTTAGCCGAGGCCCACAGGGACGAAGACATCAGAGTCCTGGTGCTAACCGGCGCCGGCCGGGCCTTCTGCAGCGGCGGCGATGTCAGTGAGGATATGGTTGAAGAATATGGTGGCAGCGTCCAGAAGGTCAGCGATACCTTCCACCACGTCTATCAGGGAATAATCCTCCAGCTATTCAACCTGGACATACCGACAATCGGCATGATAAACGGAACGGCCGTTGGCCTGGGCTTTGACCTGGCTCTAGCCTGCGATATCCGGATAGGCTCGGAGAACACAAAGTTCATGGTAGCCTTCACCAAGATGGGATTAACCCCAGCGGCCGGGGGAGCCTGGCTAATGCCAAGAGTAATAGGGCTGGCCAAAGCCGCCGAGTATATCTATACCGCCGATTTTCTGGAGGCGGAAGAGGCGCTAAGGCTGGGGGTGCTGAACCAGCTGGTGCCAGCAGCCTCGCTGGAGAAGGAGGCCATGGTGCTGGCGGCGAAGATTAGCCAAAACTCACCGCTGGCCAACCGGCTGGCTAAACTCCAGCTACACCGAGGACTCGATACCGACCTAGGTACGGCTCTGGAATTAGGGGCCACCTGCCAGGCCATATGCCTAACATCGGAAGATACCCGAGAGGCTCTGGTAGCCTTTCGGGAAAAGAGAAAGCCAGTATTTAAGGGGAGGTAATTCTTGATGGACGAACTAAAGGTATTCACCGGCAATGCCCACCCGGCCCTGGCCCAGGCGGTTGCGAAATATCTGAAAACGCCTTTGGGCAAGTGCGAGGTCTTTGAGTTCAGCAACGAGAATATCTTTGTCCGTATCCTGGAAAACGTCCGCCAGAGAGACACCTTCGTTATTCAGCCCATCTGCTCACCGGTGAACAAGAACCTGGTCGAGTTGCTTATCATGCTCGACGCCCTGAAGAGGGCCTCGGCGGGGCGCATTACCGCCGTCGTCCCCTATTACGGCTACGGGCGCACCGATAAGAAGGACCAGCCAAGAGTGCCCATAACCGCCAGGCTGGTCGCCGACCTGCTCACCGTGGCCGGCGCCAACCGCTTGCTGACCGTGGACTTACACGCTCCCCAGATTCAGGGCTTCTTTAACATACCGGTTGACGAGCTCACCGCCCTTTACCTGCTCAGTAACTATTTCAAAGAAAGAAAGTTTAAAGACCTGGTGGTGGTTGCCTCCGATATCGGCATTGTCAAGCGGTCGCGGGACCTGGCCGCCATCCTCAACGCCCCCCTGGCGATTATGGAAAAGAGGCGGGTGGGCAATGTCGACCGCGCCGAGACGCTGAACATCATCGGCGAGGTCGAGGGCAAGATAGCCCTTACCGTAGACGACGAGATAGACACCGCCGGCTCCCTGGTGAGTGTTATCTCGGCGCTGGAGAAGCGGGGGGTCAAAGAGATATTCGCCTGCTGCACCCACCCCATATTCTCCGGCCAGGCCGTCAAGAAGATAGCCTCCTCCCCGGTGAAAGAGGTGGTGGTTACCGATACCGTGCCCGTCAACGCCGAAAAGAAGCTGGATAAGATTACCGTTTTGCCCATAGCCCCCCTGCTGGGCGAAGCCATCAACCGCATCCACACCGGACTATCCATAGGAGCCATGTTTGAGCAAAGCTAATAAGGCTAAAACCATGAAACTGGTGGAAGTATATCGGGCAATGGGTGAAGCCGAAGCCCTGATTATAAAGAGCCTGCTGGAGAGTAA
>DAOUMQ010000249.1:0-5465 GCA_034410425.1 Dehalococcoidales bacterium
AACTCATAAGCTAGGGTTTACTGAGTGTCCTGGGTGCCAAAAGCGGCGGAAATGGCTTAACCGCATAGTAGTTTGGGGGTGGTGGAACCGGCCTAACTCCCGCCGTTAAGAAAACGATAAAAATATAAATCGCCAAGGCTAAGAGTCTTCGTAACTGTAGAGCTTAAAAATAGGGTCGAGAATTTATCTCGGCCCTATTTAAAACCGCCGGTTGCCCCCTACTCTCTCTTTATGCCCCTCTACATAGTTATGGTGGGCGGTACTGGACTTGAACCAGTGACCTCTTGCGTGTGAAGCAAGCGCTCTAACCACTGAGCTAACCGCCCCAAATCAGCCCTATTTTAGCCTCAAAAAACAGCTTTGTAAAGATAAACCCCCCAATTTTGGTGATTGACATTGTCTTATACGGGAGCCTATTATTAAATAATGAAACACGGCAAGATTTATTATCTGCTGGCGCTAGGTCTTATCATTGCCCTGCTGTTACCGCTATCGGCTACTCCCGCCCATGCCACCGCCGGGGCTTTTCGGCTCGACCCTGCCGAAGGCGAAATCGGCACCCTGATTCTAGTTGATGGCTTCGCCTTCACTGCCGGCACCATAGTCCATGTCTACTTCTCCAGCAATGAAGCCGTTTTCGGTAACGCCATTGACGTTAACGTTACCGCTTACGAAAGGTTAGCGGCAACCTCGATTAACATTGACGGCGAGTTCACCACTCCCTACGCTTTCGCCGTGCCCGATGAGCTCAACGACGGCCCGGTTATCGAAGATGTGCACGGCGGCGACTATTATTTCTACGCCACTTACCTGGGCAGTCCGAACATAATAGCCCTGGCTAGATTTACCGTCATCGATGGTGAAATTGAATTGTCCCCTACCGAAGGCGCGGTGGGCACCGAGGTCCAGATTAGCGGTGAAGGTCTCCGCTCCAACCAGAGCATCATCGTTCAATACGACGGCGACTATATCCCCATAGACAGCGGCGACAGCACCACCGACGAGGACGGCTCGTTTACCTGCGCCATTATTATACCGGAGAGCGTTAGCGGCAGCCATGTCATCACCGTCATCGATGAGTCCGGCGATAGACCCGAGGCCGAGTTCAATGTGGCACCGGAAATAGGCATAGAGCCGACCGAGCAGACAGCCGGGGAAGTGGTGATAATCAGCGGCACCGGCTTCGGGCAGAGAGAGGATATAACCATCACCCTGGCCGGCGAGGAGGTCGACACCACGCCAACAAGCATAAGCACCGATTTCTCTGGTAGCTTCGATGGCAGCTTTCTGGTACCTTTCGAGGGCGTCTCCGGCCCCCGGGAAGTAGTCGTCATCGATGAGAGCCAAAACAGGGCCGAGGCCCAGTTGACCGTCTGGGGCGGCATCGTTCTAAACCCGACCACCAGCCTGGTTGCGCCCGGTCATGCCGGCATGGAGCTTGCCGTCCGCGGCGCCGGTTTTACCGTCGGGGCTACGGTTACCGTCAGCTACGGCAATGATGATGAGAGCATAGAGGTGACTACGCTCCCCGTAGCTTTTAACGGAGGTTTCTTAGCAGAGTTTACCGTCCCCTCCAGCCCGGCGGGGAGCCATATCATAACCGCCACCGACGGCACCAGCACGGCAACAGCCACCTTTATCATGGAATCACAACCGCCGCCGATGCCGGTGGCGCTACAGCCGAATGTTGGCAGCACCGCCGCGGCCGGGGCATACTTTGATTGGCAAGATGCCGACGACGACAGCCAGCCGGTAACCTATACCCTCCAGATTGCCTCCGATGCCGATTTCAACAACATACTGCTGGAGCGGGAAGGCATAGCCCTCTCGGCATACACCCTGTCCGAAGATGAGCGGCTGGAGCCAACCGAAGAGCGAGGCCCCTACTACTGGAGGGTAAGGGCGGTAGACGGCGCTTTTAATGAGGGCGAGTGGAGCTATCCGATACTGTTTTACGTTGGCTTTTCCTGGGCTTCAATACCCGCCTGGGCGTGGTATATCTTCGGCGGGCTCATTATAGCCTTGGTCGGTATCTATGGCCTGCGGAGGCGGAAAAAGGCGGCAGGCGAAAAGAAATAGCTACCTGGCTTTAAGCGTAACCTGAATTTCGCCGCCTTTCCTGAGCACCTGTTCCACAACCGGAATCTCTCTTAAGATACTGAGCAGAGGCATCGGCTCCTCGGCAGCGACGACAATCCGGCTGCCCTTATCCACCGAACCCCCGACCAACACCAGGCGCAGGTTTTCCACCTGGCCCAGCGCTTTCCCCAGATTTTCCAGCTGAGTTAAATCTGCCGGCGGCATTATGGCCAGCTCCACCATCCCCTTATAAACGTTGGACATTACCGCCGCTTCTGCTTCCTCCCCACCTGCCTCCTCGGCCCGCTTAGCCTCTTTGGCTTCCCTCTTGGCCTTCGCCTTAGCCTCTTTAGCCTCTTTCTTGACTTTTTCTTTGGCTTCCTTGGCCTCCTGCTTCGCCTTCTCTTCAGCCTCTTTAGCTTCTTCCTCGGCCTCTTTAGCTTCTTCAGCTTCCTTGACTTCTTCCCCGGTCTCTTTAGCTTCTTCAGCTTCTTCGGCTTCTTCGGCCGCCTTGGCTTCTCTCTCGGCTTCTATTCGGGCTCTTGCTTCGGTTTCCCTCTGAGCTTCTTCAGCTTCTTCCTTAGCTATTTCTTCAGCTTCCTTGGCCTCTTTAGCCTCTTTTTTGGCCTTTCCCTTCGGCTTGGCTTCAGCAGCCTTCTTCTTGGCTTCCTGCTTCGTTTTCTCCTCAGCCGCCTTTTCGGCTTCTTCGGCTTCCTTTTGAGCCCTCTCCTCGGCTTCCTTTTGAGCTTGCTCTTCAGCCTCTCTTTGGGCTCTTTCCTCGGCCTCTCTGGCTTCCCTCTCCGCCCTCTCCTGGGCCCCCCTTGCCTCCTTGTCCCCCTTCCCTATCTTGGGCTTACCGCCCGAGCGGCTCCTCATCACGGGGTAGCCGCACCACTGGCAATAGTCGCCAGTAGTCTCTCGGCCGCAATTAGGACAAATCATTTCGCACCCAGCCTGCTTCTAAACGCTGGTCTAAAGTATAGAGACTGATAAAAGCCTTGTCAATGACTCTAGGACTTTAGTCCTATTACCATTAGCTATTCAATTTGACCCATTTGGGTGATTGCGCCTAGAAATGAGATAAGTTATATTAGTTAGTGTGAGTTTAAGGTAGCCTGAGGGAGGAAGCTAGCCATGGTAAATTCTAAAAAAATCGACCCCATGCTGACGACGAGCGATGTCGCTCGCCTTCTCAACATACACATTAACACGGTAAGACGATGGAGCAACCAGGGGATACTAAAGACATACCGCATCGGCTCCCGGGGTGACCGCAGGTTCCGACAGGAGGATATTACCAGCTTTCTCTCGCAAGAATTAAGAAGGGCGGAAGTGGGGGGAGGGGGAAACTCTTTTGACAAAACACCCGCCGGAGGCATCGATAAGTTATTAGTCGATTCCAAGATATAAGACTTAAATCAGGAGGTGACTGGTGGACAAAATCACGGTGATGATAATCGACGAGCAAGAATTTTTTCGGGCCGGGGTACGCCAGGTATTATCGCAGCAAAAGGACTTCAAAATAATAGACTGCGACCCTGCCCAGAAGCCATTGGAGATGATTGAAGCCAACCTGCCTGATGTCGCCCTGTTGGGCTCCGACCTGGCCACCTTCAGCGGTCTGGAACTGGGCAGGACAATCGCCCGGCTCTACCCCAATACCAAGGTGGTAATGCTGAGCCCCAATCCCAACGACGAGGAGCTCTTCGAGGTTATTAAGACCGCCGCCGTAGCCTGCTTGAATAAGAAGGCTTCCGCCGAAGAGCTGGTCAGCACCATCAGACGGGCTAAAAACGGGGAATACCCCATCAATGAAAGCCTTGCCACCAGGCCCACCATCGCCAAGCAGGTATTAAAGCAATTCCAGGATATAGCCTCGATAGGCAAAGCCATGGAGGCGGTATCCGCCCCCCTCACCAAAAGGGAGGCGCAGATTCTGAACTATATCGCCGCCGGCAACTCAAACAAGCAAATCGCCTATATCCTGAGTATCAGCGAGCAGACAATCAAGAACCATGTCAGCTCAATTCTACGCAAACTAAACGCCAACGATAGGGCCCATGCTGTTGCCCTGGCCATGCGCAACGGCTGGCTCCTAGGCGAGCAAAAATCAGGGGAGGCATCCTGATAAGTTCTGGACCCGGGATTCTAAAGATGGAGAGAGTAAAGTGCCACAGTTAGAAATTAAACCGGACGCAAAGTCCCAGGTTATAGGACACCTGGAGGAACAGGGTTACAAAGTAACCGAAGGGGCTAAACTTTTGGGGAAGTCAGGGGTTGAGCATACCTTTGACATACTGGCGCAGAGGGATAACGGCTCCACCCCCCACACCATCGCCATCTGTATTACCGCCGGAAGCGATAGCGAGACCGAGGGGGGCGCCGTCTTCAGCTTTGCCACCAGAGCCTACGACGCCAGCGTTGAGGAAAAGATTCTTATCGCCATCCCCGAGCTCGGGCAGGAAGCCAAGGAACTGGCCCACAAGCAGCGGATCAAGGTCATCGATGAGGAAGAAATAGGTTCGTTGCTTGACTTCAAGCCCCTATCGCCATTCAAGCTGGAGGAGCTCAGCTTTGAAAACAGGAAGCAACTGGTGGAATCCCTGACCGAGATGGGCTACCAGATTGAGGAAAAGTCCAAGGTTAGAGGCCGGTCAGGGGTGGAATATACCTTTGATATACTGGCTTACGCCGACATAGACGGCGTCGGTCACAGCCTGGGCATAGATTTCCTGGAAGGGGAAAAGGAGATAACCCTGGAGCAGTTAGCCATATTTGATGCCAAAGCCTACGAGGTGGGCATTGACGACAAGGTCATCTCCGCCTCACTGCCGTTAAGCCCCCAGGCCCAGCAATTCGCCCAGCAACAGCGGATAAGGCTCATTAAGCCGAAGAAGGGGAAGGAAGGCGCTTCTCAAGCCACCTCGAGCAAGGAAAAGGCGGCCAAAGGAGAGAAGGCGGAGGCTCCAGCGGCTGGGCCTGAGTTCAAAAGCTTGAGGCACGCGCCCCAGCCGGAAGCACTGCAGTTAATCCCCGAGGTGATAGCCAGAAGGTATAACGCCATGCCCCTGGCTCTATCCGGCAACACGCTACAGGTAGCTATGGCCGACCCCAGCGATATCTTCGCCCTGGAGGCTTTCTCCGCCTTAAGCCGGATGAGGATTAAACCTATAGCCGCCGGCGCCAACGAGGTCAGGGAGGCTATCGACTTTAACTATAAGGGCTACGGCGAGATTGAAAAACAGCTTTCCCGTATCTCCGCCCCCGATGAGACCAACGCCGAGAGACTGGCTATTACCGCCGATACCGATGCCCCCTTAGCTCAGGCTCTTAACCTTATCATTGAAGAAGCGGTCAAAGCCCGCTCATCTGATATCCACATCGAG
>DAOUMQ010000250.1:0-4416 GCA_034410425.1 Dehalococcoidales bacterium
GGCGGGACGAAAGACCTGGGGGCGGGGAAACAAGAGAGTGAGAAGGGTGCCACCCCTGTAAGACAAGTTTGGGTGGGACGAAAAAGGCTAGCCCCCAACCACTTTTATATCTTTTCCCAACCACCGCCCTTTAAGGAAGGGGGGATAAAGAGATTTTAGAGGTAAAACCTCTTTTGGGCGGGTGGGTATGGGAAGAAAGACCTGGGGGTGGGGCAGTACCACAGTCCCGCTAGCAAGGAAGCCTCCAGATAGGCTATAATAGCTGGGAAGGGAAACAAACACTATTATGAATAAGGTTCTCCGTGACATCCTGATAACGCTGGTACTGGCGGTAGTCATTTTCTTCCTCCTCCACCTCACCCTGCAGAGCTTCGTTGTCTTTGAGAACTGCATGGAGCCAAACTTCTACGAAGGAGAGCGGGTACTGGTCAATAAAGCGGTCTACTGGTTCCACGAGCCGGAAAGGGGCGATGTGGTCATACTGCACCCGCCCTTTAACCCCGAACTGGTCTATATCAAACGCGTCATCGCCATACCCGGCGATACCGTCGAGATAACAGGCGGCGTGGTCTACGTTAACGGCCAGCCACTGGACGAATCCGAATATATCATGGAGCCACCAACCTATACCTTCCCCTTAACGACAATCCCCGAGGGTGAATACTTCGTTCTCGGCGATAACCGCAACAACGCCAACGACTCCCATACCGGCTGGACGGTGCCCGAGGAGAATATAATCGGCAAAGCCTGGCTGACCTTCTGGCCGCTGAGCGAATGGGACGTGGTCGACCACTACCCCCTGGCCGAACAACTTGAAAGCCCGGAAGATGAATGACGCCCTGAACCTAAGGGATTAGACTAGAGAGAGCATGAGCCAAAACGTAGAGGAAATCTTTGAAAAATCGGGGGCGATACTCAAAGGGCACTTCCTGCTCACCTCCGGGCGGCACTCCCCCGTCTACTGGGAGAAGTTCAAGGTCTTGCAGTTCCCCCACTATACCCAACAGCTCTGCCGCCTGATTGCCGACCGCTTCCGCCAGCAGGAAATCCAGGTGGTGGCCGGGCCGACCACCGGCGGCATCATCCTCGCCTTTGAGGTAGCCAGACAGCTGGGGGTAAGGGGCATCTTCGCTGAAAAAACAGGCGAAAAGGAGCGGGCTTTCCGGCGGGGCTTTGGTATCGAACGCGGCGAGCGCGTCCTTATCGTCGATGACCTCCTTACCACCGGCGGCTCAATAGGCGAAGTCATGGCGGCGGTAAAAAAGCTGGGCGGCGTAATCATCGGTGTCGGGGTGCTGATCGACCGCTCCGAGCAGGAGATAGACTTCGGCGTCCCCCTATTTAGCTGTCACCGTCCCGTACCTCCCCCGACCTACTCCCCGGAGGATTGCCCCCTGTGCGCCGAAGGCATCCCCCTGGTCAAGCCCGGCGGCGGCTAAAGCGAAAAATTGACAGAGCCAAGCCTAAAACCATATACTGGCATAGTTTATGAAGAAAACGCTTAAACATTTTTTGATTGCCCTCCTCGGCGGCGCCTTTGCCCTGGCCTTGCTACTGGCGCCAGTCCAGGCGCCTCCGCCGGCATACGCCCAGGGAGACGGGGTGGAATTCTGGGCGATTACGGTGGGTGTCTCCAACTACCAGCAAATTTCCGACCTGGACTTCTGCCACAGCGATGCCGAGGAGCTTGCCGCCGCACTTGGCCCGGCCTGGGGCGAAGACCATATTCAACTGCTAACCAACTCCGATGCCAGCAAGGATAACATCGGCGAGGCTATCACCGGCTGGCTGGCCCCCCGGGAAGATGAGAACGATGTTGTCCTCTTCTTCTTCTCCGGGCACGGCGGCCCGAATTTCCTATGCCCCTACGACTCGCTTATCTACTCTTATGCCAACGACGTATTTACCAGCGAATTAAACAGCTGGCTGGAAGTCCTGGACTCACAGAATATTATCGTTATCATCGACACCTGCATGAGCGGTAGCTTCGTCAGGGACGCCGCCGGCAGGGGATGGGTAGTCCTATCGGCCTGCGGTGCCAACGAAGAGGCTCATGACGAGCACGCCTTAAGACACGGCACCTTTGCCTAATATGTACTGGAAGCCTTCCAGGAGTTTGAAACCGCCGATGCTAACGGCGACTATGAGCTCTCTATAGAGGAGATTTTCAACTACGCCCAACCCAGAACCACAGAATACGAACCAGGACAGCACCCGCAAATGGGCGACGAATATCCCGGGGAACTCGCCCTGCTTATCATGGTCACCTTCGATGCCGAGACCGATATACCCCAGAACACCGATATTCTGACCATCGACGGAGAGAGCTACTCACCGTCAGAGCTGCCGGTATCCTTCACCTGGGCTCCGGGCTCAAGCTGCGACTTCGAGCTGGTCACATCGGTGCCGGGCGGCAGCGGCACCGAACATGCCTTTAGCTCGTGGAGCGACGGCAGCACTCTAACCTCGGGAACAATCGAGCACGGTGGAGTCTACACGGCGAACTACCAGACCCGGTATTACCTGACCGTCATATCCGCCTACGGCGACCCCCAGGGCGAAGGGTGGTACCCCTCGGGGGCAACGGCCACCATCTCGGTAGCACCTTCCCAGGGAGGGGTAATCCGGCAGGTCTTCAACGCCTGGAGCGGGGACTTTTACACCACCACGCCATCGGCCTTTATCTATATGAGCGGCCCGATGACTGTCATCGCCAGCTGGCGGACTGACTATCTCTTCCTATTTATCATCGCTGGGGCGGGGGGGCTGGTCTTAATCGGGGGCATCGCCGCCTGGGTGATAATACGAGTGAGGAAGAGGGTATAGTACCCATCTCCTATTGACAAAACGATATCAAGCCCATATACTAAAATTAGCTATCGACCCGTAAGGGCGGTAAGCTAGAGGTAATCTAAAGGTTTTTAACAATCAGAGGTCGCTTGGATCGGATACGACCGAGACGGCAAAATAGAGCCTTTGTTTTGATGCCTTCTCCAATGTATCGGAGAAGGCTTTTTTAGTTTTAATCGGGCCGGGACTGAAAAATGCTCAAACTAGGATTCATCGGAGCTGGAACCGTGGGCACCGCCCTGGCGGTGAGGCTGGCCGGCAACGGTTACCCCGTAGTCGCCGTCTCCAGCCGCAGCCAGGCCTCAGCCTGGAAGCTGGCGCGTGAAATCGATGGCTGCCGCGCCTATGATAACCACCAGGACGTGGCCGATAACGCCGAGCTTGTCTTTGTCACCACCCCCGATGACGCCATCGCCCCGGTAGTCTCTAAAGTTAAGTGGCGCCCCGGACAGAGCGTGGTCCACTGCAGCGGCGCCGATTCGGTGGATATCCTAAAGCCGGCCCGGGAGCTGGGAGCCGAGGTGGGCGCTTTTCACCCCCTGCAGACCTTCGCCAGCGTCCAGCAAGCCATAGAAAACATACCCGGTTCCACCTTCGCCCTGGAGGCAGAAGGGCCCCTGCTAGAAACCCTTAAAGATATGGCTGAAGCCCTCGGCGGCCACTGGGTAGTGCTCAAAGCCAGCGACAAAGTTCTCTATCACGCCTCGGCCGTCATCGCCTGCAACTACATGGTAACCCTGGTCAAGCTGGCCAGCGACCTCTGGCAGAGCTTTGATATACCGCCCCGGCAGGCCACTCAGGCACTACTGCCCCTGATACGGGGCACGCTCCATAATATCGAGACCATCGGTATCCCCAACTGCCTCACCGGCCCAATCGCCCGCGGCGATACGGGGACGATTAATAAACACCTTGACGCCTTGAACCAGTCCGCTCCCCATCTGCTCACCGCCTACCGCGAGCTTGGCCGGCAGACCGTCCCCATTGCCCTGGCTAAGGGCAGAATAGATAAAAAACAAGCACAGGAACTAGAGGCGATACTGGGACAACCCGCCTTAAAATAAATCTATTGGAGGCTTATGATGCGAATAATGCTCAAAAGCAAAATCCACCGGGCCCGAGTCACCGAGGCTGACCTCAACTACGAAGGCAGCATCGCCATCGACAAGAGGCTGATGGACGAGGCCGATATCCTCCCCTACGAGCAGGTGCAGGTGCTCAATATCAACAACGGTGCCCGCTTTGAGACCTATGCCATCGAGGCCGAGGCCGATAGCGGGGTAATCAGCATCCGGGGGGCTGCCGCCAGACTGGCCGCCGTCGACGACATCGTTATCATCCTTTCCTACCGCAATGTCGAAGAGGCCGAAATCAAAAACTTCCCGACCCGGCTGGTCTACGTCGACAGCAAGAACGCCATCACCGAGAGCAAACACGCCGCCGAAGCCATGCCCTTCTAGGAGAAAAGAATGCGCATCACCGTAACCCAGATAAAGGAGATGAAGGCGAAGGGTGAGAAAATCGTCATGCTCACCGCCTACGACTACGCCACGGCCAAGATCGTTG
>DAOUMQ010000251.1:0-10411 GCA_034410425.1 Dehalococcoidales bacterium
GGGGGCTTCCATGCCGGTAATTTCTTCCGAAGTAAAGCCGGTCAGCTTTTCAAAGGCCGGATTAACATATTTTACCGAAGTGTCTGGATTAACCACGAATTTTGGATTCGGCGAGCTTTCCAGCAGGCTGGAGGTAAACTTCTGGCTCTCCCTCAGCGCCCGCTCCGCCTGCTTGCGCTCGGTGATGTCGTTGTAAATGACATAGACCCCCACTGTCTGGTTATCAAACCGGATTGGGTAGCCAATGACATCAACCTCTACCAGGCTGCCGTCCTTGCGCTTCCTTGTCGTCTCCATCCGCTGAATTTGGTTGCCCAGCGCCGCCCGGGATAAGGCGGCGGCTTCCCCACTGCGCTCTTCAGGGATAAGGACTTCGTTGATAAAAAGCCCTTTTATCTCATCGGTCTGGTAGCCAAAAAGCGTCTCGAAACTCTTATTGACTTGAACAAACCTGTCGGCATCATCCAGCAAAGCAATGCCTTCGGGAGAGTTATCGAAGAGCTGCTGGAAATAGGCTTTCTGGCGCTTGACCTCCTCCTCCGCCTGCTTGCGCTCGGTGATGTCCTTATTTATGCCGACAAAGCCCTTGAAATTCCCGTCGCTGTCAAAGAAGGGAGCGCCGCTGGCCTCAAAGACGACGGGGTTGCCATTTTTATGGATGTGGGTAATCTCAACCCCGGAGAAAGGTACCCGTTTAGCATTAATCTTTTTGTAGCGGGGAAGCCATTTTTGCGCTTCCCTTTTGGGGGCAAAGTCCAGCGTCCTTCTCTTGCCCACCACTTCCTCGGCATCATAGCCCAGGGTATCCTTAACCTTGGGACTAACGAAGGTAAACACGCCCTTTTCGTCAGTCTCCCATATCATATCGCTTATACCTTCAACCAGGTTCTTATATTTATCCTCCGCCTCTTTCCGCGCCTGCTCCGCCCGCTTGCGTTCGGTGATGTCCCTTGAGATGGTGATGTGTCCAATAGACTTGCCATCAGTATCCCTGAGGACACTGGTACTTAACTCACCGGGAAACTCGGAGCCATCTGCCTTAATCAGAGTGTATTCCACGTCTTTAACGATACCCTGTTTCAGGGCCTTGCGCATGTTGTCCGTTACCCTCTCATGGTCACGGGGGACAACAAGCTCAAGGGCACTTCTGCCCACCATCTCATCACTGGACTTGATGCCGTGCATCCTGGCGGCGGCTCCGTTTGTCCCGGTAATAACGCCCTCCAAATCAACAACCAATATGCCATCGGTGACGGACTCAAACATCTTCCGCAGCTTCTCTTCCGACTCCCTCAGCGCTTCTTCCATCTCCTTGCGCTCGGTGATGTCCTCAACCATCCCCAAGACTACTTTTCTGCCACTGACCTTGGTTATCCTGGTGCGAATTTCTACAATGCTCTTAGTTCCATCCTTCTTATTGAAAACGAACTCATCAGGACCGGTTGACCTCCCCATCTTGTTCAGGGCAAGCAATTTGATTGCCTTAGCCATACCTTTAGAATCAAGCAGTTTTAGTTTAAGGAAGCTCTTCCCCATCAGCTCCCTGCGTTTGTAGCCCACCATTTCGGCGGCTCTCTTGTTCCCGTAAAGCAACTTCCCGGTAAAATCGCTGAAATAGATGCCCATAGGGGCGTCTTCGGCGAGGGTCTTATATTTCTCCTCCGACTCTTTTAGCTTCTCCTCAGCCCGCTTGCGGTCGGTGATGTCTCGGCAGACGCAGAAGATCAGCTTCTTTCCGGCAAACATAGCGCCGTTGGTGCTGATTTCGACGTCATAAACGCTGCCATCTTTACGTCGGTGCCGCGTCTCGAAGTGGTCACCAGCCTCATCTACGGTCCGTACCATTTCCAGCACTCGCTGGCGTGGGAACAGGTATTCCCAGTCCCAGACATGGAGATTAGCGGCCTCCTCAGGTGTATAGCCAAGCATCTCGGCAAAGCGCCGGTTGGCTTCAAACACCTTGCCGTCATGGTCGAGGATAACAATGCCGTCCCGGGACTGCTCAATTAAGATACGCCGCCGGGTGGCTTCATCAGCCATCGTCTGCTCCACCCGCTTGCGCTCGGTAATGTCCCTGCCAAGCTCAAGACAGGAGATAATATCTCCCTTGGCGTCTCTGATGGGGCTAGCCGTATTCTCCCAGAAGGTCAGCTCCCCTGAAGGCGATATTCGGCTCCTCTCCCCGGTGTGGGACTTGCCGTCCTTAAATGCCTGTTTTACCGGACAGCCATCGCACAACTTGTCTCTATGTTCATAGACACGGTAGCATTTCTCCCCCACACGGTCACCGCCAGAGGATATCCTGGCCGGTTCATTCTGATAAATAATGTTATAGTCCCTGTCCTGTATGGTAAGCCCATATTCCAGGGCATCGATTACTGATTGCAGTTTATTCTTCTCTAGCTGAAGTGCCTCTTCGGCCCGCTTGCGGTCGGTGATATCGCGGCAGACGCAGAAGATAAGCTTCTGTCCGCCGAACATAGTCCCGTTGATACTGATATCAACGTCAATGACGGAGCCATCCTTGCGATGGTGCTGTGTTTCTAGGCGTAAACCGGTCTCGTCAACATTACGCCCCATCTCCAGCAGTTTCTCGGGTGGAAAATTTTTATCCCAATCCCAGGTATGGAGCTCAAGGACTTCCTCAGGTGTATAGCCCAGCATCTCGGCAAAGCGCTGGTTGGCATAATAGACCTTGGCGTCAACATCAAGGATGACTATCCCGACCAGAGACTGGTCAATTAAGATGCGCCGCCGGGTGGCTTCATCGACCAGCGCCTGCTCCACTTTCTTGCGCTCGGTGATATCCCTGGTGACCTCAAGGCAGGAGACGATATTGCCCCTGGCGTCTCTGATGGGGCTAGCCGTGTTCTCCCAGAATTTGACCTCCCCTGAAGGCTTTACCTGCTTCCTCTCCACGGTGTGGGACTTGCCGTCCTTAAACGCCTGTTTTACTGGACACCCAGGGCAAATCTTGTCTCTAAATCCATAGACCCGGTAGCATTTCGCCCCCAGTCGGTCACCATCAGAGGATATTCTGGACTGTTCATTCTGGTAGATAATGTTATAGTCCTTGTCCTGGATGGTGAGACCGGATTCCAGTGAATCTACTACTGATTGCAGTTTATTCTTCTCGTCTTGAAGCGCATCTTCCCCCTGTTTGCGCTCGGTGATGTCCAAAATCTGAGCTATTGTCTTTACGGCTCCCGCCGAATCCTTGAGCACGGTGGAACTGATTTCCACGCGCCTCTTCTGACCGTCTTTGCGGACAATGTTGAACTCGTACCGAGAAGGAACTTCCTCCCCCTTCTGCCTTCGGATATATCGGTCGGCGACAAGTTTTTTGCTCTCCTCATCGAGAAACTGGCGGAAATCCCGCCCTATGGTTTCCTTACGAGAATATCCTGAGATTTTGCACAGCTTGTCGTTTGCATAGGTGAAGCGATAGGCATCATCTAGAATCATTATACCGGCTTGGGAATTTTCCACGATAGAACGGAATCGCTCCTCAGACTCTCGCAGCGCCTCCTCCGCCTGCTTGCGCTCGGTGATTTCCAGCGTCACCTCCACCAGGGCGGTAACATCGCCATTGGCATCTCGAATCGGATAACCTCGTATAAACCACACCCTACCGTCGGGAGTGGTTATTTCCCCCTCCTGCGGTTTACCGGTTTTACGGGCTTTGGCCACCGGACAACCGTCGCAGGGCTTATCCCGCTTAGCCCATACCTCATAGCAATGCTTTCCCACCAATTGCTTAGGAGGCAGGTTGACTGATTTACCGGCGGCTTTATTTGCCCATATCATCCGATGCTCAAGGTCCTGAATTGTTACCAGCTCGCTCATGCTATCGAGTATGACAGCCTTTTCCTTTTCTTCCTTTTCCTGCCCCTCTTCAACCTCTCCGCGCTCGGCTGCCGCTTCCTCAAGTTCTACTACACGCAAACGCATAGCTTCCCGTTCCTTTATACCATTTCCCTTTGTTTTTTCGGCGATTTTCATCTTTCACCTCAAAAAGAGAAGATTGGCTTTTAGATTAGCCCTTTCACGGTACTTAATTGGTTGGCTTTGTTTATCTGGTTGGCTTCAGCCTTCAGCTTTTCCACTTCATCTTCGGTAAACAGCCTCCACCCCCTCCTATCCCTGTGCTCGGCTTCCTTGAAGATCCCTTCCTTAAGCCAACGGAAGAGAGTAGCCCGGCTTATACCAACTATTCGGCAGACCTCGGCCGTCCTGTAGTAGGTTTGACCATCTATTGTTACTGGCATTTCTATCGAACCCCGATACTTCTGATACTTCTCAAGTATACTTGTACTCTACGCCAGACAAACGGCGCGGTAAATCACCCATTAGTAACATTTTGCCTCGTACTTTAGTAGGTAGACTAAAGTCCTATAGTGCCAGGCCCCGTTTGTCTTGCCACCAGCAACGCGCTATAATACCGCCATCAGGGGAGGTAAGCCATAAATGACCATAGCCGAGATGCTGGCCAGAAACGCCCGAATGTACCCTGATGAAAGCGCTCTCATCGAGCTGAAACCGAGCCAGAAAATACGAAAGGAAATCACCTGGAAGGCCTTTGATGAGAGGGCCAATAGACTAGCCGATGCCCTCGCCGCCAGGGGGGTCGGTAAGGACGATAAGGTCATCCACCTGATGATGAACTCCATAAACTGGCTGGAGGCTTACTTCGGCATCATCAGGACCGGAGCCTGGGCGGTGCCGCTTAACTTCAGGTTCACCAGCGGCGATATTAAATACTGCGCCGACATAGCCGAAGCCAAGGCCGTGATTCTGGGCCCGGAATTCAGCGAAAGGGTAGAAGCTATCCGCTCCCAGCTGCCCACCATAAAGGACTATATCTTTGTCGGCCAAGACCCGCCCCCGGCTATGGAGAGTTTCGAAGCTCTAATCAGCCAAGTCTCCTCAAAACCATTAGGCGTGGCCCTGGATGCCGAGGACGGCTGCGGGTTGTACTTTACCTCGGGCACCACCGGGGAGCCAAAGCCGATACTGCTCAGCCATAAAAACATGGAGTGCGCCGCCATCACCGAGGCGCACCACCACAATAAGCAGCACCAGGACAACTTTATTCTCATCCCTCCTTTGTATCACACCGGGTCTAAGATGCACTGGTTCGGCAGCCTGATTGTCGGCGGCCGGGCTACGATACTGACCGAGATAAGCCCCCAGACCATCTTTGAAGCCGTCCACCAGGAGAGGGGGACGGTGGTCTTCTTGCTGGTACCCTGGGTGCAAGACATCCTCAGCGCCATTGAGCGGGGAGAGCTGAAAAAAGAAGACTACGACTTAAGTTGCTGGCGCCTGATGCACATGGGGGCGCAACCGATACCCCCCAGCCTGGTCAGAAAATGGAAGGAATGCTTCCCCGATATACAGTATGATACCAGCTACGGCTTGAGCGAGGCCACGGGGCCGGGATGCCTTGACCTCCGCCTGGAAAACCAGCATAAGCTGGATGCCTCTGGAAAAACCGGCTTTAACTGGGAGACTCGCATCGTCGATGAGAAGGGGAAGGATGTGCCTACAGGTAAGGTCGGCGAGCTAATCGTCAAGGGCAACGGGGTTATGAAGGAGTACTACCGGAACCCCCAAAAAACGGCGGAGACCATCAAGGACGGCTGGCTTTACACCGGCGATATGGCCAGGATGGATAGCGAGGGTTTCGTCTATATCGTGGACAGAAAGAAGGATGTGATTATCACCGGCGGGGAGAACATCTTCCCGGTGGAGGTGGAAAACGTAATCCGGAGCCACCCCAAGGTCTATGACGTCGGCGTAATCGGCTTCCCCGATGAAAGGCTGGGCGAGATAGCCTGCGCCGTCATTGCCCGCAACCAGGACGAAACCCTGACCGAAGACGAGATAAACGCCTTCTGCGAGCAAAAACTGCCCCGGTACAAGAGGCCGAGGCGCATTATCTTCGACCAGGTGCCCCGCAACCCGACCGGCAAGATAGAGAAGCCCAAGATGAGAGAAAAATACATCGGCATCAAGGAAAGATTCAAGCTCTGACTTTTTTAAAAATGAACCCCTATAGTTATAGCCAAGATGAATTCAAGCCCAGGTTAAAACTAAAGCAAACGACCAGGCACTGGCGGCACTACCTGCTGGACTTCCCCACCGCCCACCCTACCCACCGTAAGAAGAATAACACCGTTCGGGGGGAGTATTTTCAGCCCTTAGAGACCGATAAAGCCCCGCTGGCTATCTTCCTGCACGGGGTTGGCGATGCCAGCGTCATTCCCTGCAAGCTCATGGCTAAAGCCCTGGCCAAGAAAGGGGTAGCCAGCTTCGTCCTCTACCTGGTAATGCACTCAAGCCGCATGCCCCAGAGCCTGAGGAAGCGTTTCCCCCACCTCACCGCCCAGGAATGGTTTGAGAGCCACCAGATTTCGGTGATTGACCTGTGCCAGGTGATTGACTGGGCCGCTAGCCGCGACGAGATAAATAATAAAAAGATAGCCGCCATCGGCATAAGCTTCGGCGGCTTTATCTCGGCCATAGCCATGGGGGTAGATAAGCGCATCAAGGCCGGGGGCTTTATCGTCACCGGGGGCAACAGCTCCAAGATTGGCTGGGAAAACAGGAGCAGCGATTATAACAAGACGCACCCGCAGGCCGAGGCTGATTACCAGAACAACCAGCGTGCCTACCGGCACTACCTGAAGGAGATAGCCGAGAAAGGTTGGCAGAAGGTTAAACCCCCCAGGGAAAACTTCCTGACCGACCCCATGACCTTCGCCCATCTCCTCCGAAAACGCCCGGTATTGATGATTAACGCCCTCTGGGACGAGGCTATCCCCAGAGAGGCTGTCCGCGATTTCTGGGAGGAAGCCGGCAAACCGGCTATCGTCTGGCTGCCCGCCACCCACCCCACCATCTGGCTATGGTACCCCTTTATCCGGGGCAAAATCTTCAAGTTTCTGGAAAAAGTGTTTGAGCCCTAAAACTACCTAACCTGGTGGGTGCGGCCGCAGTGGGGACACCTGACGCTGGTCACCCCGAACCGGGGCGAGACCCTTAGCTTGGTGCCGCAGGGGCAGTCAATAGTCCTGTACTCATTGAGCCGCCACATCAGGTCCGAGGTCTCCCGGGCACGTTCCACTCTCTGCGGCATTTCTGCCAGGGGCTTGCTATCGGCTGAGGGCGCCCGCAGGGCGGTGGCGCCAGCCATTCCGTCCAGGGCCATTGCCGAAGAGGGGACAATACCACCTCCTCCCCTTGCCTGCCGGTAAGCCTTATCGTAGTCGGCCAGAGATGCCCCGGACATGGCCCGAAGGATGCGTATCCTCTCCTGAATAGGCGGGTGAGTGCTGGTGAGGTTGCTGGCCGGCCTGCCCTCCTTGCGGAAGGGGTTGACCGTGTACATAGGAGCCGTGGCTTGATTGGCCGATTGAAGCTGTTGCGTTGAAGCGGCAATCTTCTCCAGCGCCGAGGCCAGCCCCTCAGGGTATCGGGTGTAGAGGGCGGAGGAGGAATCGGCCAGGTACTCCCGCTTCCGGGAGATGGCGAAGTAGATGAGCTGGGCGGCAATCGGCGCCAGTATAATCAGGACGATGCCAATGGCTAACATTATCGCCTGCGCCTGGCCACCGCCCGAGCTCCTCCGGCCCCTACCCGCACCGCTGAAGAAGAGCACCCGCGTGGCATACCAGGCCAGAATGACAATAGTGCCCAGCATGACGGCGCACATAGCCATCAGCATTACATCGCGGTTCTTGATATGAGCTATCTCGTGGCCGATGACGCCCTGGAGCTCGTCGCGGTTGAGCTTGGCCAAAAGCCCCGAGGTGATGACCACAGCCGCCTTTTGCGGGTCGCGGCCGGTGGCGAAGGCGTTTGGCGCCGGGTCATCGATGATATAGATGTCGGGCATCTTCTCCAGCCCGGAGGCGATTTTCATCTCCTCGACTACGTTGTAAAGCTTGGGATGGTCGTCACGCTTTATCTTCCTGGCCCTGGACAGCGCCAGCAGGATATTATCGCCCTGAAAGTAGGCGACCAGGGTCATTATCCCCCAGACAACCAGGGCGACAATGAGTCCGCCGATGCCGCTCTCGAAAAAATACAGCCCTATAAAATATCCTATCAAGAGCAGCAGTATGCCCATAGCTGCGGTCAGGAATGCCGACCGCGTCCGATTGGCTCTAATCTGTTCCCACATATCTCAAAGACCGTTTTTTCTTAAGTGAAGCTGACCTTGGGTGCTTGCCTCTCCTCGGTGACGGTAACCTCAAAGAACTCGCCCTGTTTGAAGCCGGTCATGGCGGCTACCATGTTGGAGGGGAACATCTGGACCTTGTCATTCAGCCTCAGGACCGAGTCGTTGTAGTACTGGCGGGAGAAGCTTATCTTGTTCTCGGTCGAGGTCAGCTCTTCCTGGAGAGCCAGGAAGTTCTGGTTCGCCTTCAGGTCGGGGTAGTTCTCCACCACCGCCAGCAGTCTGGCCAGGGCGCTGCTGAGCTCGCCTTCAGCCTTGGAACGGGCGCCGACATCATCAGCGGACAGGCTCTGTGCCAGCTTTCGGGCCTTGGTCACCGCCTCCAGCGTCTCCCTTTCATGTATCTTATAGCCCTTGACCGTCTCTACCAGGTTGGGAATGAGGTCATAGCGCCGCTTGAGTTGAACATCAATCTGAGCCCAGGCGTTACGCTTCTGATTACGTAGCCTTATCAAGCCATTGTAGGTGGCAATAAAGAAGATGAGCAGTATTGCCAAAATACCGACGACAACATAGACGGCAATCATAGCAACCTCCTTATACTGTTAGTCTGATTGGCCTTCGGCCTTAAAGGTATCCCCCAAAAAGCTAAGGACGCGGTTCTCAGAATCGACTCCGGTGCCCGCTTTCCCCTTACACTGCTCTATAATCTGGTGTACCTCGCCGCCGTCAAACCAGAGCCCGTCTCCACGGGGGCAGACATCAATGAGCACCTTGGGCTTCTTGCCCAGGTTTATCTTTTTCATCCTGCGGCCGCAGATAGGACAGCGCCGCTTTTTCTCTGGAGTCTTAGCCTCCGGCGAATCGGCTAGCTTGGCGATGGAAAGAGCGCCGCTATCAAGCCCCATCTTCTCCAGCATCAGCTCCAGCTCACCGGAGTCAAACCAGACCCCGGAGCAGTCGGTGCAATAGTCCAGCTCAATCTTATCCTGCTCGACCACTATCATGACCGCACGACAGGCGGGGCAGAGCATAGCCGTCACTCCTCAAAAAGAGCAATAAGCCTCTTGTAATATGATAGTGTAGACTTGAGGTAGTTGCCATGTCAAGCAGAGGAGGAGGATTAGGCATAGGAAAATGGTACTTCTTGATTTGCTTATGTGCTGCCTGTTAAACTGAAGGCAACTGGCAATTAGCTTGAGGCTGAGCGGGTGAAGGGATTCGAACCCTCGACGTCTTGCTTGGGAAGCAAGCACTCTGCCGCTGAGTTACACCCGCTTAGAAACAGACTATATTATGCCCTGACACCTATTTCATGTCAAGATGATGGAAGACAGCTTATCGCCCACCGCCATCACCGATAATCTGGAGACGCGTTTTATCGGTCAGAGGGTTATCTGCTACCCCAGCCTGCCCTCAACCAACGACGTGGCCAAGCTCGAAGCTAAAAAGGGCGCCCCGGAAGGGAGCGTTGTCCTGGCCGAGGAGCAAACGGCGGGCAGGGGGCGGATAAAGCGGGCCTGGCTGTCGCCAAAAGGAAGCGTTGCCCTGTCCATAGTTCTTCGCCCCGGCCCGGACGAGCTGTCTTCACTAATTATGGTAGCCTCCCTGGCTACCGTCCATTGCATTGAGAAGGTAAGCGGTTTAAGAGCGCAGATTAAGTGGCCCAACGACGTCATGATTGGCGACAAAAAGGTGTGCGGGATTTTAATTGAAAGCGATGTCAAGGGCAAGGCCGTGGACTACGCTGTCATCGGCATCGGCATAAACGTTAGTATCAAGCTCCCCGATTTCCCTGAGATTGCGCCCACGGCTACCAGCCTTTCCCATGAACTGGGCAGGGAGGTATCGAGGCTGGATATTATACGCTGCCTGCTGGTAGAAACGGAGAGATTATACCTGGCTCTGCCCTCGGGCGATTCCGTTTACCAGGAGTGGCGGGACAGGCTGGTAACGCTGGGTAAAAAGGTGCAGGTAAGCTCGGGTGGTGCTACCTACCGGGGCATAGCCGAGTCGGTAGCCAGCGACGGCAGCCTGCTCCTCCGCCAGCCCGACGGCGGCCTGACCAGGATTGTAGCCGGTGACGTCACCCTGCGCCAGTAAATAATACTCTCCCCCCAGAGCCCGCTAAGGCAGGCTCTGGGTTCTTGCAATATTATGTCATATTAATCCCGGGCTACTTCTTAGCCCTTCTGGCCGGCTTGGGTGCTTCTATGGACTTGCCCA
>DAOUMQ010000252.1:0-3362 GCA_034410425.1 Dehalococcoidales bacterium
AGGTGCACTTCTTCTCGTCCACCCTGGGCACCTGGATGCAGACCGCCTCTTGGCCGGTAATCACCGGTCTTAAGAATATGTGGGCATTGGGCTCCTCGACATCGCCGTCAAGAAGCCTTACCTTGTGGCTGTCTTTCAGGGAAAGGGCAAGGCTGGTGGCTACCAGCGTCTTACCCGTCCCGCCTTTACCGCTGGCAACGGCTATTATCATCTAGCCCCTGACCATCTTTGTCCCGCACTTGGGGCAGTTGACGTTGTAGCAGGGGGTACCCGCCTGGTGCGGGGCCCTGGCCCCGCATTTGGGGCAGACGCACTCGCCGCCGGGACCAGCCCCGGCTCGGGTGCCCCTCATCCGGCCGCCCCTCTGTCCGCCCCCTCGGGGCGGCCCGGTTCCATCTCCTCTAGGCATAGTTTCACCTCCCCTTCTCTTCCAGTTCTTCGATGCGGCGCTGAATCTCGGCCAGTTGCTCGGCTAATGCCTGCGACTGGGCTTTGAGCGCCCCCAGATCCTGCTCCGGGCTTGGCGACTGGCTCATGCCAAAGCCCATGCCTCTGCCCATGCCCTTACCCATGCCGCGGCCCATACCACGCCCCCGGCCCATACCGGGGTTAGCGCTCATGCCAAAGTGGTCGGGCACATTGGGTTGGGAGCCCGCCTTGAACTTACCGTCCCGGTAGCTCTCGATGACATCCTTTACCTTGCCCGAAACGCCGGTTATCACCTCTATCCCGGCCGAGGAGAGCACCTGGTAGGCGTTGGGGCCGCAGTTGCCGGTGAGGACCGCCTCGACGCCTTTACCGGCTATCAGCTGGGCCGCCGAGATGCCGGCTCCGCCCGAAGCCATGGCGCTGGAGTTATCAACGGCCTCGAACTCCATCGTTTTCGGGTCGGCGATGATGAAATACTGGCAGCGCCCGAAGCGAGGGTCGACCTCGGCATCAAGGCTCTGTCCCGTCGCCGAAATTGCTATTTTCATATTCTTACCACCTCTCACCTGGCTTCCAGTTCTTTGATTCTAGCTTCCAGGTCTTCTAAATGTTTTTTCACCGCCCTGGCTTCTTCCTGCAAGAAGTCCTTTTCCTGCTCGGGCGTCTGAGGAGTGTAGGGCATTGCCCCCCAGGCCGGGGAGCCGCCGTAGAAGCCGGGGTACTGGCACCGGGGAAGCCCACCTCGGCCCCGGCCCACGTAGGGCCAGGGAGGAGAGCTGCCTCTGAAGCCAAAGCCCATTCCTCTGCCTCCTCCAGACCAACCTCTGCCTATCATGACGTCACCTCCTTTTCCCGATTCTGCATATACGGGCGCTCTCGCCCTGATAGCGCCCGCCGGACAGACTGCGGCGCAGTCTCCACATTTAGTGCACATTGCCTGCTCTATCACGGCTACATCTTCCGGGATGCTGATAGCCTTCTGCCGGCAAGCGTCGACGCAGGCGCCACAGCCGGTACATTTATCGCTGTCAATATAAAACATCCCTCACCTCTTCATAGTAAGCTGCCGGATGCCCTCTATCTGCCGGTAGGTCGCTCCCTGGCTCACGCAACGCAGGGCCGTCTCCGGCTCGACCACTTTGGTGCCGCATACGGCGTCGATGCCGTAGTCAAAGAGCAGCGGCGATAGGGGAGCGGTGTCGCCAATAATGACCACGTAGGCCTCGGGGCGGCACAGCTTTAGCAACGGCTCGATGGTGTGGTTGGTAAAGGCGGTGCCGGTGATGCCGACGACATCGGCCTGGGGGATAAGATTTTCCGCCTCAGCCTCAGGTAAATCGCCATCACGCTGGTTCTTCTCAATCACCCAGAGCTCTTTTGTTATCTGCCGCAGTCGGGGGACAAAGGGGAAATGGCCCACGATGGCTACTTTCTTATCCTTTCCTTTCTCGGCGATGAGCTCGCCGGCATTGAGCTCCAGGCATTTTTCGTCATCGACCTCAAGCAGTGAGTTAATGGCCGCCATGCCGATAGCGGCTTCCAGTATGTTATCCGAGCGGGACATTTCCGCCAGTTCCAGGGCGCTTTTCTCCAGAAGGTGCCCTGGCTCTTTGAGTGAGGATTGCTCCTGGCGGAGGGCGTCCTGGGGGAGGGTGGCTGCCAGCCCGCAGTTGCGGGTCAAGACGGCGCTGTGAAAGAGACCCAGACGGATGTCCCTCACCCTCGCTTCCGTGTTCAGTGTTGCTATCAAATCATTGTGGAGCTTCATGTTTTATGCCCTCGTCCTGGCCTCCAGGGCCGGAGCACGGCGATGTCCGCCGTACTGCAGGTAGGGCAGAGCTCCGGCGGCTCCTTTATCATTACTTCAAAGGGCACCTCCCACTCGTGGCCATTGCCACAGCGGAAGCGGCGCACCGCCATCTCGTAGTTGCCACCCTCGATTCTTATCGCCTTGCCGTTGAGCAGGGCGTCAGCCATCTTCTGCCTGGCCGAGAGCAGTATGCGGGCAAAGGTAGGGCGCGATACGCTCATCTTGCCGGCGCAGTCGTCCTGGGCAAGGCCCTCTATGTCCTTGAGCCGGAGCGCCTCGGCCTCCTCAACGGAGAGCCGCACTTCCTGAAGGTGGGCCAGGGGCACGCCAGCAGGCTTGAAGTAGGTCACCTGGGGGAGAGAGTCTACCCGGCGCCAGAGTGGTTGTCTTCCCATCAGTCTTTATCCTTATCGTTTAAGTCATATGACCATCAAATTCATTAAAATAATAGATAATTATGGACATATGCTCATAATAAGTATAGCCCACCAGAGCGGGGATGTCAAGTGGGGAGGCATGGGTCAGTCGGTTGCCCTGGAACTAGAAGGTAACCTCAACGCCTTCTTGCCCCAATTCCTGGTCGGTAACCGTTCTTAGAGGCGGCAGCGCGGTTACGTCCATGCCGGGCTCGTGTTTAAAGATGGCGCCGATTTTCTTGCTCAGCATAAATATCAGGCGGGAAATGGGGATGTCCATGGTGCAGGCATCCTGGCACTGCCCGCAATTGACGCAGGAGTCCATGACGTGGGTAATCCTCACCATGGGGAAGAGCATGTGGGGCGGGACCTCCCCGGGCGGGATAAAGCCCCGCTCTGCCTCCAGGAAGCAGACCTCGCAGTAACAGATGGGGCAGGCGTCCCGACAGCCGTAGCACTTGATGCAGTGGCTGAACTGCTCGGACCAGTAGCTGAACCTTTCCTCAGCGCTCATTCCTTCCAGGGTGGCGAAGTCCTTCTCCTGCCACTTCTGGGCCAGCTCCACGGCGGCCTGGTCCTTTTTCTTTCTGCTCTCTACGGCATTTCCGCCCGGCTGTTCCACCTTGATAGCACCATCCTCGATAGCCGCCTCGAAGAATTCAACCCCCTTGTCGGAGCAGAGTTCGATAAAGGTGGAGTCTTTGTCG
>DAOUMQ010000253.1:0-1786 GCA_034410425.1 Dehalococcoidales bacterium
CCAAAAAGCGCATGGAGAAGATGTGGGGGGCTAAGGTCTACGACCAGGTCGGCGCCACCGAGATAGGGCACTGGGGCGTTGAGTGCCAGGACCAGGCCGGACTGCATGTCCTTGAAGCCTTCCATCTCGTCGAGATAGAGGATATCGAGAGCGGTCAGCCAATCACCGAGCCGGGCCGGAAGGGCAAGCTGGTTATCACCACCTTCGACCGCTTCGCCCACCCCTGCATCAGGTTCGATTCCAAGGATATAAGCGAGTGGAGCCCCGACCAGTGTCAGTGCGGGCGGACATTCCGGCTGCTTAAAGGCGGCGTCGTCGGCCGCGCTGACGACATCACCAAGGTGAAGGGGGTGCTGTTGGCACCAAGCGCTATTGAGGAGGTGGTCAGAGGCATGCCGGAGCTGGGTGACGAATACGAGGTAATCGTGACCAAGAAGGGGGATATTGACGTTATAACATTGAAAGTAGAGCCAGTCCCGGGGCAGGAGAAAAACGCCGAAGCCATCAAGAGCAAGTTGACCGACCAGCTCAGGGTGAAGACCGGGCTGGGCTACAACCTGGAGTTTCACCAGTACGGCAGCCTGCCCCGCTATGACGTCAAAGCGAAAAGGTTCAAGGACTTGAGGGCTAAGGAGTAGCATGGCTGAAGAATACAAAATAGAGGACATGGCCGAAAAGATTCAGGCACTTAAAAAAACAGCCACCGAGCTAAAGCGCATCTCGGGGGGAATTCAGGCCGTAGACAGAAACGTCGACCGCATCTTGGCCAGCATCAGAATGCTGGAGATGAACGTCAGCGACGTTAAGGGTCTCCTTTAGTTTCAGCCCTTTTTCATCCGCTCGAAGAGCCAGGAGACCCACCGGTCGATCCCCCCGCCGGTGGTGCAGGAAATGGGAAAAACCTTCACCTTCTGGTTTATCCCCTTGATGGTCTTGGTAAAGGCATCGACATCGAATTTGAGGTAGGGCAGCAGGTCAATCTTGTTGATGAGCACGGCGTCCGCCTGGTGGAACATCAGGGGATATTTAAACGGCTTGTCGTCGCCCTCGGGGGTGCTGGCAACCAAGACCCTCAAGTCCTCACCGAGGCTAAACTCGGCGGGACAGACCAGGTTGCCCACGTTCTCGATAAGCAACAGCTCTATATCCTTCAAGGGCACGCTGGGCAGGGCGATAGCGGTCATATTGGCGTCAAGGTGACATTCACCGCCGGTATTTATCTGGACCACGGGCACCCCTTCCTTGCCGATGGCTTCGGCATCCAGGCTGGAGCTGATATCGCCCTCAACGACCCCGATTTTGGTCTTGTCTTTGAGCCGCTTTATCGTCTCCAGGATAAGGCTGGTCTTGCCCGCCCCCGGCGAGGCCATCACATTGACCACGAAGACATGGTGGCTATCGAAAAGCTGACGGTTCTTCTGCGCTATCTGCTCGTTAGCGCCCATAATATCCTTAACCACCTTGATCTCCATTTATTCCACCCCAATGCTTTCTACGAAGAGTTCCTTACCACCGACAATCTCTATATTATTACCCTTACAGTAGGGACAAGTCCAGTCGAACTCCCCCAGCTCGAATTTCTTGGCGCAGTGGCGGCACCTGGCCGTGGTCGGGGTTACCTTGAAATTAAGCAAAGCCCCCTCCGCCGCCGTCCCCTTGCTCAAGAAATCGAAGTAGAACTGGACGCACTGCCCGACGACACCGGTCATCTCCCCGATGACCAGATTGATTTTAGCCACGCTCTGAGCCTCGGCCTTTTCCGCTTCTCCCAGCACCAGGTCGAGCA
>DAOUMQ010000254.1:0-2751 GCA_034410425.1 Dehalococcoidales bacterium
CCAAAAACTTTAAAGTCAGGTGAATGCTGTAGGGGTCAACCCACTTGGCTGGGAACTGCCCCCCCGACTTCAGCTGGGCCTGGAGGTCTTCAAGCCCCTTCTTTATCTCCTCAGGTAACTCAACGGCGATAAAACAGCGTACCGGCTCCACGGCTATTTACCCTCGATGCCGAGCAGTCTCCGGGCATTACCGGATAGAATCAGCTCCTTTGTTTCCGGGGGTAAGCCCGCCGCTTCAATCTCTTTGAGCAGTCGGCCCGGCGCCAGCAGGGGATAGTCGCTACCGAAGAGAATCTTGTCCCCGCCCACCAGCCGGACAACCTGCTGGTATACCTGGGGGCTATAGAGAAAGGGTGAAGCCGCGGTGTCGAAGAAGACGTTGCCCATAGCCTTCTTGACCTCGGGCATCAGGGCGTAGAAGGGCAGTCCTCCCCCCCAGTGAGCGCAGACCAGCTTCAAGTCGGGGAAGCTGGTGATGAAGGGGTAGAGCATATCGGGGGTGATGTTTCCCTTCCCCGGATAGTCGTGGCCCACCGGCTCCGAAGTATGGATGAGCAAAATCAGCCCGTTTTTCTCTAGCGCCTCAACCAGGGGCGCCATCACTACCTCGTCGGTGAGGTCGAATAGCTGTAAGTCCGGCCTCAGCTCGCCGACCCCTTTTATTCCGGCCTGGGCGCAGCGCTCGATTTCGGCTATAGCGGCCTGCGGCGACTGGGGCTGGACGGCGCCGAAGCCCACCAGTCTCCGGGGATAGCGGGCTATTGACTCCAGGATATAGTCGTTGGTCTCAAGGCAAAGCTCGTGGGTGGTCCAGCCGTAATTAAGGATAACCGAGATGTCGATGCCGGCTTCATCCATGCTGGCGACGAGCTCCTCGGCGGTGGCTATCTTGGCCTCGGGCTTTGAGTAGAGGACGGCGAAAGAGGGGTCAAGCTCGATGTACTTGCTGCGGTCTTTCTTTATCTGAGGAGGGAGAACATGGGTGTGAAAGTCGATAATCACGAGCCGATTATAGCACAACCCCGATTAACTTCAAGCGAACTAACGGGCTCTAATCAGAAGGCTCTTCCGGTTTTTCCTCGGCTTCTCCAGCTTCCTCGGCTTCCGCCTCTTCACCGACTAATTCTTCTTCGGCTACCGCTTCTTCAACCACCTCTTCCACCTCGATGCGCGCCTCGCTGACCCTGACCACCATCTGGCCGGGGTCGGTGATAATGGTGATATCGGGGCCAAGGGCAAGGTCCCTGACGAAGATTGCCTGCTCTATCTCCTCCAGGGGGCTCAAATCAACCTCTATGTTGGGCGGGAGCTTATCGGGCAGGCACTCCAGGCTCAGGCTGCTCAGGCTGTGGGTCAGGACGCGCCCCTTTTCCTTCATTGCCGGGGCTTCGCCGACCAGGATGATGGGCACGTCGAACCTTATCTTATCCGTCTTTTTCACCTGGTAGAAGTCAACGTGGAGCAGTTCCCCACTGCGGGGCTCTCTCTGAATCTCCCGGATAAAGACGCTGCGGGGATGTTTATCCCCTTCAATGGCCAGGGTGATGAGGCGGGTCATTCCCGCCCGGGCTATAGTCCTCTGGAGAATGGGGGTATCGCACTGCAGCGCCAGTGAATCAAGCCCGTGCCCGAAAAGGTGGGCCGGGGTTACGCCCTGGCGGCGCAAAAATCTGGTCTTCTTGCCCAGTATCTCTCTTTTGCTGGCCTTTATCTTTAGTTCGTCCATATCTTTTCCTCTTGTTATCCCGTTAATTAAAGCAGAGACGGAGAGAAAAATCAAACCAGGCGGCTATTTTGTGGTCTTTCCTCCCACCCTCCCGCCCTATGGGGGCTGGTTCCCCCATTACACACCCCTCGTAGGGGGTAAAGGGGCAAATAAAAGAGTGGAAGAGAGGTGAAACCTCTTTTGGGTGGGTTGGGTGGGACGAGAAAGGTATATAAAACCTCCCCCCACCCCAAGTCTTGCTTCCCACCCTAAACCCACCCTCGGAGGTCTTGCTCTTGAACCCCTGCCCTTGAGGGAGGTATTAAAGAGGGGTGCTAACCCCTTTTGGGTGGGCTGGGTGGGACGCAAGACACTGAATAAAAATCAGCTTAAAAAAATGTAGACCTGGCCTATAGGACTGTAGTATAATTAAAATGGCGCAGGGGGTGCTGATGTCGTCACCCAAAAAAGGTAATCCACCGTCAATCCCTGATAGTGTCAAGGCCTCGGCCGATAATGTATCAGCCGAGGTTTTTTCTTTATCGGCCTCGGTGGCCGAAATGAAGGCTATGGCCAAAAGACTGCGCCGACACATCATCACCATGATCGGCAAGGCCGGTAGCGGCCACCCCGGCGGCTCCCTCTCCGCGGTGGAGATTTTGACCGCCCTCTATTTCAAGGTGATGCGGCATAAGCCCTCAGACCCTCAGTGGTCGGATAGGGACCGCTTTATCTTGAGCAAGGGCCATGCCGCCCCTGCCCTCTACGCCACCCTGGCCGAGTGCGGCTACCTCCCGCTGGCTGAGCTGGATACCCTGCGGCAGATGGACAGCCGCCTGCAGGGGCATACCGATAGGACGATTACCCCCGGCGTGGAGATGTCCGCCGGCGCCCTGGGCCAGGGATTGTCCTTCGGTCTGGGGGTGGCTCTGGCCGGGCGGCTCAACGGGCAGGACTACCAGGTATATGTTCTGCTCGGGGACGGGGAGTGCGACGAGGGGCAGGTGTGGGAGGCGGCGATGGCCTCTAACCACTTCAAGATAGAT
>DAOUMQ010000255.1:0-1883 GCA_034410425.1 Dehalococcoidales bacterium
CTTAGCGGCCGCCAGTGCCGAGTACGCCGACCACAGCGCCCGGCATGAGAACGGGGGTGCCGACGAGATAAGCGTGGCCGGCCTCTCCGGGCTCCTGGCCGACGGTCAGACGCCGCTGGCCCACAAGACATCGCACCAGAACGGGGGTGCCGATGAGATAAGCATCGCCGGCCTCTCCGGGGAGTCGGCCGAGCTGACGACCCACAAAGCTGACGGCAGCGCTCACCAGAGCAACGTATGTACTATCACCTTTATCATCGACGGCGGGGGCGTGGCTATTACCACTGGCGAGAAGGGTCACCTGGAGATACCTTTTGCCTGTACCATTACCCAGGTGACCATGCTGGCCGACCAGTCGGGCTCGATTGTAGTAGATATCTGGAAGGATACCTACGCCCTTTTCCCTCCGACTGATGCCGACAGCATCACCGCCTCGGCGCCTCCGACGATATCATCCGCCGTGAAGTCCCAGGACAGCACCCTTACCGGCTGGACGACAGCTATCACCGCCGGCGACATACTAGCGTTCAACGTGGACAGCTGCGCCACGATAGAGAGGGTAACAATAAGCCTGAGAGTGACCAAGACGTAATGGCTACCGAAATTTTAAGGCCGAACGGGGGAGGGCACACCACTGAGCAGCCCTACTACGACGGGTCATGGCACTTAGCTGACCCGGCTCATAACTGGGAACAGGTCGACGAGGTTACCCCGGACGGAGGGGCAACTGTTGTATCCGAACTATCCCAGGGATATGGAATATGGTACAAAGATACCTATAATCTTCAAAACCATTCCGTCGGCTCGGGAGCTATCAATTATGTCACGGTGTACTCTAGAACGCGCGGCACCATCGGCGAAGCTAACCTTAAGCTTTGCCTCAGGACCCATGATACCGATTATGAAACCGACCCGATAACGCTTACGAGCCTGACTAACTATAACCTCTGGAGCCACGAGTGGACAACCAATCCGGCTACCGGTCAGCCGTTCACCTGGGCCGAAATCGACGCGCTCGAGGCCGGAACAGTGGCCTACGACCGGACTGGAGGAAACGTCAACTGCCGGACCACCCAGGTCTATGTCGGGGTTTCGTATACGGTAGGAGTCGGCCGCTCCTTCGGGCTTGTCATAGGATAGAAACGTATGGTTAATTTTGGTGCCAGTACTGCGGGTCGGTCCACTCAGCCTTGTCGACCTCGTATCGGCACTGTGTACCATAACCGAGCAAGAGAAGGAGAATTTGCTTGAGCCTGAGTACAGTCATTTACTCCTCACCCCCTTACCTCTCCAGTTTAAGGGATGCTCCGATACAAAGTAAATGGTACTATAAGACAGAGTGGATGGTACTTTCGTAAGAGGGGAGTAGTCAAATGAAGTGGACACCTGATTTAATCATCGCCCTGGTGCTGGTAGTCGGCTGCCTGGCGCTGATATTCCTCGGCATCGACGGGGAGGTAAAGAGCGTCCTGACGCTGGCTGCCGGCTGGGCTTTCGGCTCCCAGTTCCAGATGAGGCGAAACCAGAAAGGAGGTTAAGACATGCCTGACACAAAGACAGACGCAGGCAAGCCCTATAAGGTGCTGCGTATCGACGAAATGACCCGGCTGGGCGAGGCCGGGGGGGTGGAGAAGTATTACCGGCACCAGATTAAGACGCGCGGCGGGGTGGTCCTGAGCGTCGACGTCGGCGAGCGCGAATTTACCGCTGAGAAAGCAGCTCCCATCCTGGCCGCCCGGGCCGCTGAGGCCGACAAGATAATGTCGCTGTGAGGTCCCTATGAGTGCCCTGGCCCGGATTATCGAGTTCTTCAACGACGTCAGCCACTTCTTTTACGAAGTCTACCTGGAAGTGTTCGGCTGGGCCTGGCCGTTTAATCTGAT
>DAOUMQ010000256.1:0-3519 GCA_034410425.1 Dehalococcoidales bacterium
AACTTTGCTTGAGGTGGTCGAGCTGACCCGCTTTTTCTTTACCGACCAGCTTGAATACGCGTCCGAACTGCTCATCGGCAAGAACATGGATAAGGCCGCCACAATTAAAGCTTTAAATGCGGCTCTGGATAAACTAAAGCCCCTGAAGCCCTTTGACACCGACTCCCTGGAGGGCGTGCTCCGCCCCCTGGCGCCCGAGCTGGGCTTAAAGACCGGCCAGCTCTTCGCCGCGCTCAGGGTAGCCGTTACCGGTCGTACCGCCGCCCCGCCCCTCTTTGCTACCATGGCGGTGCTGGGCAAAGAGCGCTGTTTGAAGCGGATTGAAGCGGCACTGGCTAAGCTATGAACAGGGGTTCTATCCTCTCCGGCTATCGCGTCCTCGATTTGACCGATGACAAAGCCAGGCTCTGCCCCCGCTATCTGGCCGATATGGGGGCGGAGGTCATCCGCATAGAAGAACCGGGCAAAGATTCTGGCTTTCACTGGCAAGACCTGGGCAAGCGCTCGGTAACCCTCGATATAGAGCTGGGGGTGGGGCAAGAGGTACTTAAGCGCCTGGTCAAGACCGCCGACGTCCTGGTGGAGAGCCACCCGCCGGGCTACCTTGAAACGCTGGGCCTGGGCTACCCAAATCTAGGTAAAATAAACCCCCGCTTAATCATGGCTTCTGTAACCGCTTTCGGGCAGAGCGGGCCCTACCGGGACTACAAGTCGTCTGACCTCGTCGCCAGCGCCCTGGGCGGCCAGCTCTACCTCTGCGGAGAGCCCCATCTGCCGCCCTTAAAACCCTTCGGAGACCAGAGCTATTACCTGGCCTCTATTTTGGCTGCTATCGGCGTCCTGGTGGCGCTGGTGGGGCGCCATACCTCGGGCCGGGGAGAGCACATTGATATCTCTTTGCAGGAGTGCGTCGCTTCCGCCCTCGACCACGCCCTGGTGCGCTATTTCTATCAGGGCGAGGTGGCTAAAAGGCAGGGCGGTCTCCACTGGAACGGCGCCTTCAATGTCTTCCCGGCTAAGGACGGCTATGTCCTGCTCTCCCTGTTTTATCAGTGGCCTACGCTGGTGGAGTGGCTGGCCTCGGAGGGCATGGCTGAGGACTTAATCGACGAGAAGTGGCGGGACAGGGACTATCGATTACAGCATATTGACCATGTTATCGATGTTCTGGGGCGCTGGGCCAAGAACCATAATGCCGCCGAGCTGGTGGCGAAGGGGCAGGCAATGCGCTTCCCCTGGGCGGAGGTCGCCTCGATACCGGGGCTTCTAGCCAGCCCCCAGCTGGAAGAGCGCGGTTTCTGGGTTGAGGTTGAGGACTTTGATAAAAGCAAGAAATACCGCTTCCCCGGGGCGCCCTGTATCTTGAGCCGCTCGCCCTGGGAGGTGGGGAACAAAGCGCCCAGGGCCGGTGAGCACAATAAGGAGATATATCGGGAGTTGGGGCTATCGGGAAAGGAGGTGGAGGCTTTAATCAAGGGGGGTGTTATCTAGGGTCCTGCGTCCCATACCCACCCGCCCAAAAGAGGCTCCGCCTCTCTTACAACTCTCTACCCCACCCCCTTTGAAAAAGGGGGATTAAGGGGGATTTCATTAGAAAGGGCGGTGGGTGGGAAAAGATAACAAAGAAATAAAATGCCTAACCAACCCGCTTTAAAAAACATCAGAATCTTGGACTTCACCTGGGTGCTGGCCGGCCCTTACGCCACCAGCCTGCTGGCCGACTTCGGCGCCGAGGTAATCAAAGTCCAGCCGCTCATGCCCCAGGAAGAAGACGCCTTTGCCCGCGGCTACTATAACACCTGGAACCGCAATAAGCTGGGCATAACCTTAGACCTCGATAAACGGCAGGGGGTGGCTCTGGCTAAAAAGCTGGTCGAGATTAGCGACGCCGTGGTGGAGAACTTTACCCCCAGAGTGATGGCTAACTGGGGCCTGGACTATGAAAACCTCCAAAAGGTAAAGCCAGATATCATCATGCTCAGCCTTTCCACCATGGGCAACAGCGGCCCCTGGCGGGACTATGTCGGCTTTGGCCCCACCGCCCAGGCTTTCTCCGGGCTGACCCATCTCACCGCTTACCCCGACGGGCCGCCGCTGGGGCCGGGCAATGCCTACGCCGACCATGTCGCCGCCCTGCTCGCCGGCCTGGCCCTGCTCGGCGCCTTTGAGTACCGCCTCAAGACGGGGGAGGGGCAGTACATCGATGTCTCCCAGGTGGAGGCGATGGCGGGCTTGCTCGGCGATGCCTTCGTTCCCAATGAAGAGGAGGCGTTCCAGGGGGTCTATCGCTGTAAGGGCGACGACCGCTGGTGCGCTATCACCGTTTCTAACGACGACGAATGGCTGGGCTTTAAAAAGGCTCTGGGCGACCCGTCCTGGGCTGAGGAGAAGAGGTTCGCCACCCCAAGCAAGCGTCTGCAAAATAAGCAGGCGCTGGACGGGCTGGTGGAGGGCTGGACTAAAAACCAGAGCGCTGGAGAAGTAATGGCCCTGCTCCAGCGTCATGGGGTGGCCGCCGGCGCGGTGCAGGATGCCGCTGATTTGGCCAAAGACCCCCAGCTAAAGAAACGAGGCTTCTTCGTTGAGCTGGGTGGGACAATATCCGACGCCGTTCCGGTAAGGCTCTCCGATAACCCGGCCCGATATAACCGGGCGGCGCCGGCTCCGGGCCAGGACAACGACTATGTCTACCGAAGGCTGCTGGGAATGAGCCAGAATGAGCTGGCCGAGCTTAAAGGGCAGGGCGTAGTCTGAATATATAGGAAACAAGTACTAAATTCGGGGGGAAAGGTTAGCTAAGGTTAGGTTGCCTTCGTTGACATCGGCCAGCTAGCATACTATAATTTTCCCGCTTATTTTGGATAATTACAGTCCCGTAGGAAGGAACTAGTTGAAGTATCTTCTCGGTCTTTTAGTCGGTTTTGAAATCGCGGACGGCGTTTTAACCTATTTCCTCATCAAGAACGGCCTGGGACATGAGGCCAATCCCTTTCTGCAGTCCATGGTTGGCGATGTCAACTTCATTATCCTCAAAGTAGTCGGCGGGCTCATTTGCGCCCTTATTCTCTGGGACGTCCACAGGCGGCTGCCGCGGATAGCCTTTATCATCACCTCTTGCTTCACCGTATTCTACGCCGTAATCGTGAGCTGGAACTTAAGCATTTTCGTCATGGCTTGAATTCGATTTACTGCTGGCAGCGGGGGCAGAAGTAACTGCCCCGGTTCCGGATGGCCAGGCGTTGCAGGGGACTGCCGCAGACAGGGCAGGACTCCCCCCTCCGGTGGGCTACCCGGAAGTGAAAGTGGGCGGTGCCTATCTCGCCGCCGGGGCGGAAGTAGGTATCGGTGCTGGCCCCCTTATCGCCGATGGCTTTGCTTAGAACCTTCTTTATGGCGCGGTGAAGGCGCTTTATTTCCTCCGCCGAAAGGCTCCCCCCCGCCCTTAGAGGGTGGATTTTAGCCAGGAAAAGGGCTTCGTCGGCGTACATGTTGCCGATGCCGGCCACCAGGCCCTGGTCG
>DAOUMQ010000257.1:0-5798 GCA_034410425.1 Dehalococcoidales bacterium
AAAAAGAATAGTGACGCTAGAAAAAGAACAAATCCTAGAATGAAGGTAATAAAACTGACCAAATTCAAGTTTCTCTTAAGTTTTAGTGGGGATACTATACCACCCAGGGTGATTGAACCCACGGATGATGTTAGTAATATCATGGATAATACTATCAAGATAAGCCACGGGTTTAGAAATTCTAGTTTACCTATGGCTTCTAAATATCTCTCTACCCCCTGAACCATGAAGGTAGCGGCCAGTATAATTAATAAGACTGCAGTCAGCTGCACTCCGGAGAATCTGGTAAAAAATTTTTCCTCTCTCTTTCTCGGTTTGCCCTTGGTTAATTCGGTAAACTTTTCTTTTTTCGTTTTTTCCATTTGTTTAATTCAAAATCTATATTATTCCCTTGATTTACAGCTTTACCAGCTTCACCGTGTAGACATCAGGGAGAGATAATAGCTCCTGCTGTTTGTCTTCGGGCAGCGGCTCGTCTAAGGCCAGTATCATCAGGGCCTGGCCCCGGGGCTTGAGGCGGGAGAGGTGCATGGTGCTGATATTTATATCGGCGTCGCCGGTTATCTTGCCCACGGTGCCGATGAGCCCGGGGCGGTCCAGGTGGTCGCTGAAGAGGAAATAGCCGCCGGTGGGCACGATATCAAGCCAGTAATTATTGACCCTGACGATGTGCGATTCGCCGTGTATTACCGTGCCGGCAGTAATGGTCGTCCCGGCGCTGGTGGTAACCTCCAGGGTGATGAGGCTGGTGTAGTTTTCACAGGAAGACTCTTTCTGTTCGACGACGTTGAGGCCGCGCCGGCTGGCCAGTATGTTGGCGTTGACCAGGTTGACCCGCTCCTCGCTTATTCCCTCCAGCAGCCCCCCCAGGGCGGCGGCCTTGAGGACGTTGGTATCGTAGTTGGAAATCTCGCCTCCGTATTCAATCTGGATGGCGTTGGTCTGCCCCTCGGCCAGCTGGCTGGCCAGCCTGCCCAACGTGGTGGCAACCTTGATAAAGGGCGCCAGAGCCGATAGCGTTTCCACCGGGATAAAGGGGGCGTTGACCGCATAGCGGGGCGGCCTCCCCTCAAATATCTCGACGACCTGCTCGGCGACATCTATAGCGGCCATGGCTTGAGCTTCGCTGGTGGAGGCTCCCAGGTGGGGGGTAACAATGATTTTATCCTCTTTGAATAGGACGCTCTTAGTGACGGGCTCGGTGGGAAAGACATCGATAGCCGCCCCGGCTACCCTTTCCTCTTTGACCGCCTTAGCCAGCGCTGCCTCATCGATGAGCCCGCCGCGGGCGGTATTGATGATGCGGACGGTGGGCTTGACCGAAGCCAGCTCTTTAGCCCCGATTAGCCCCTTGGTCTGCGGCGTTAAGGGCAGGTGGAGGGTGATGAAGTCCGCCTCTTTGAGCAGCTGTTTTAAGGGGACGAGCTCAACCTGCAGGTTGCGGGCGTGGTCGTCGGAGATGAAGGGGTCGTTGCCGATGAGCTTCATCTGCAGCCCCCGGGCGCGCCGGGCGACCTCGGAGCCGACATTGCCCAGGCCGATGATGCCCAGGGTCTTGCCTCTTACCTCGGTGCCCATAAAATCGGCCCGCCGCCAGGCCCCCGATTTGAGCATGGCGTTAGCCTGGGGGATGTGCCGCGCCAGGGAGAGCATGAGGGCGATGGTGTGCTCGGCGGCGGAGATGGTGTTGCCGGTGGGGGCGTTGACCACCACTATGCCCCGCTGGGTTGCCTCGTTTACGTCGATATTGTCGACGCCGACGCCGGCCCGGCCGATGACCTGCAGCTTCTTGCCGGCCTGAATAACCTTGTCGGTGACCTTGGTCTGACTGCGCACTATCAGGGCTTCGTAGTCGCCGATGATGGCAATTAGCTCCTCCGGTTTTAGCCCGGTCTTAACATCAACCTCGGCGTGGGGGCGCAGAATAGCTATGCCCTCATCGGCAAGGGGGTCGGCGATTAGGACCTTCATTTTATTCTCTCCTTTAGCCACCCTTGAATCCAGCCCGGGGTAATACCTTCTTTAAGGCCGATATTACGATTTCAATATCCTTTTCGGTCACCCAGCCCAGGTGGCCGAGGCGGAATATCTTGCCGTCCAGTTTCTGCTGTCCGCCGGCAAGGACGACATGCTCTTCCTCCCGCATAATCTTGAGCATCTTCTTGGTATCCAGCCCGTTGGAGGCGGCTACCGAGGTGACCGTGTTGGAGGCGTGGCTCGCCTCGGCGAAGAGGGATAAGCCCAGCGATTTTATACCCTCTCGGGCGGCTTGAGCCACCCGGGTGTGGCGGGTGAAGATATTGGTCAAGCCCTCTTTGAGCATCATCTTGAGCGAAATCTCCAGGCCGTATATCACGGTGACCGCCGGCGTCCAGGGCGTCTCTCCCTTTTCCAGGTAGCTCTTGGCCTTGCCGAAGTCCCAGTAAAAGCGGGGCATGGTGGCTTCGGCGAAGGCCTGCCAGCCTTTCTGGCTGACGCTGACCATAGCCAGCCCCGGGGGAACCATCCACCCTTTCTGCGAGCCGGTAATGGCTATATCTATGTTCCAGTCATCCACGGGCAGGTCGATTGAGCCCAGGCTGCTGATGGCATCGACCACCAGCAGTTTATCGGCTCCCTTGACCACGGCGCTTATCGCCTTGAGGTCGTTGGTGACGCCGGTGGAGGTCTCGTTGTGGGTGACCAGCACCGTTTTTATTCCCGGTTCGGCTTTGAGCGCCTTGGCCACCTCATCGGGGTCAGCCGCCCTGCCCCACTCAAAGCTTAAAGGGATTACCTCGGCGCCGAACTTCTTGGCGATGGCGCCAAAGCGGTCGCCGAAGACGCCGATAGATACCGATAGCACCTTGTCACCGGGGGACATGGTGTTGACGACGCTGGCCTCCATGCCGCCGGTGCCGGAGCCGGTGAGCAGGAAAATATCGTTTTTGGTCTGAAAAAGCTTCTTTAGGTTGGTTATTACGCTTTCCTGAATCTGCTTGAACTCAGGACTGCGATGATTTATCATCTGCCGGCTCATCGTTTTGAGCACTTCATCGGGCAGGGGGGTGGGTCCGGGAACGCGCAGATTTTCCATGTCTTCTCCTCTTTTCTAGTTGTCCGTATTTATTATCCGGGCAAAGCGGCGCTTGCCTACCTTGAGGATACAGCCGCTGGCAACGACGGCTAAGTTTTCGGCTATCTTCACGCCGTCGGTGCTGACCGCTCCCTGAGCAATCAGTCGGTTAGCCTCACTACGGCTCTTGGCCAGCCCGCTGGCCACCAGCAGGCGGCTGACGTCGATGCCACTCTCTCCGCCTCGCTGGGACACCAGCTCGCTAAAGGACAGGCGGCATTCGGCTATATCGTCGGGTATCTCTTTCCTCTGTACCGTTCTTTCAAAGTGCCCCTCGGCTTCGGTAGCCGCCTTCTGGTCGTAGAGCTGGGCGATAATCTCCCTGGCTAGGCGCTTTTTAAGCTCCATAGGGTTGATGCTGGCGTTCTCCAGGCCCTTTTTGAACCCGGCCAGCTCGTCATCGGGGACATCGGTCACCAGTTCAAAGTAGTTCAGGATAAGGCTATCGGGGATGGACATTACCTTGCCGTATATCGTATCGGGCGACTCGGTGACGCCGATATAGTTGCCCAGGCTCTTGCTCATCTTCTGACTGCCATCGGTGCCCACCAGCAGGGGGACCATGAAACACTGTTGGGGAGTCTGTCCCATCATCGACTGGAGCTCCCTGCCCACCAGGAAGTTGAACTTCTGGTCGGTGCCGCCGAATTCAACATCGGCTTCGATAGCCACCGAGTCGTAAGCCTGGAGCAGGGGGTAGAGCAGTTCGGTGAGGGCGATGGGCCGCTCGGCTTTATAGCGGGCATTGAAGTCGTCCCGGGCCAGACACTGGGCCACGGTGAACTTGCTGGTGAGCTGGATGACCTCGGTCAGGGTGAATTTGCCGAACCACTCGCTCTGCCACCTGATTTCGGTCTTTTTCTTGTCCACTATCTTGAAGAACTGCTGCATATAGGTCTCGGCGTTAGCCTTGACCTGCTCCATAGTCAGCATGGGACGGGTGGCTGACATGCCGCTGGGGTCGCCGATCTGGGCCGTCCAATCGGCGACGATGAGAACAATCTGGTGCCCCAGCTCCTGGAACTGGCGCAGCTTGCGCAGGGCAACCGTATGGCCTAAGTGTATATCGGGGAAGCTGGGGTCAAAGCCCTCCTTCAAGCGCAGCTTTTTGCCGGAACGCAGCAACTGCGCCATTTCTTCTTCGACGATGATTTCGGCTACCCCTCTCTTGAGTAGATAACTTATATCCTGGTTGGACATAATTAACTGTCACCTCGGCTCTTTAGTATAGCTTTCCCCTTTTTAACGTCTTCGGCTATCTGCTGTTTCAGTTTTTCCGGGGAGTCGAACTTTATCTCGCCGCGGAGGTGTTCGATGATATCAACGGCCAGCTCCTGCCCGTAGAGGTCGCCCTGGTAGTTGAGGAGATAGGCCTCAACCAGGCGCTGGCTTTCGCCGAAGGTGGGGCGCTGGCCGATATTGGTCATTGCCGCATAGCTATGCTGGTTAATATGGACCTGGCTGACATAGACGCCCTCGGCGGGAAGGGCCTGATGCGGGCTTATTTCAAGGTTGGCGGTGGGGAAGCCCAACAACTCGGCGCCTCGCTTGGCCCCGCCAGTTACCTTCCCCTGGAGGCGGAAAGGGCGCCCGATAAGGTCCTGCACCCGTTCCACATCGCCCTCGGCTAATGCCTTCCTGATGGCGGTGCTGCTCACCACCTGGCCCTTTATCATTACCGGCGGCACCACGGTTAGGCTAAAATCCATTTCCCTTCCCAGCCGGCGCAGGGCAGCGGTATCGCCCTCCCGGTTCTGGCCCAGAGCGAAGTCGGGGCCGATTACCAGCCCCCGCATTCTTAAGTGTTCTTGGAGTTTTTCCAGGAACTGCCGGGGCTTTAAATTAGCTAATTCCGGGGTAAAGGATAGGGCGATAACCTCATCAACGCCTTCTTTTTTTAGCAGTTCTATTCTCCGGTCGAGGCTGGTCAGGAAGGGCAGCCTGGTCTTGGGTGATAGCACCTCCTGGGGGTGCTGGCGGAAGGTTACCACGCCGCTGGCATAGCCCTGCTCCCGGGCAAGCTCGGTCAGCCGGGCAATCAGCTGTCTATGACCGAGGTGAACGCCATCGAAGACGCCGATGGTCAGCAACATGTCCTTTTTGGGTGAAAATTGGGCTAGTTCCGCGGCTAACGACATAGCTCTTAATACTAACATAACCCTATCTGAGCGTCAACAATTTTAGCTGGGGCGCAGTCTGGCTATTTTGTGATATACTAAAGCCAGGCCAGCGTAGCTCAGGGGTAGAGCAGCGGTTTCGTAAACCGCCGGTCGTCAGTTCGAATCTGACCGCTGGCTCTCGTTGGGAGGGGATGTTTTATGGTCAAGGCTGTCTTTTTTGACCTCCACAATACCCTGGCTGGCTACGACCCACCCCGGGAGATAACTCAATCCCGGTTGCTTAAAGAATTCGGCATTGAGGCCAGTCCGGAGTCTTTAGTCCGCCCGATAATGGCCGCCGACGACTTTCTCTACCGGGAGCACGCCCGCCACTCACTGGCCAAGCGCTCTCAGGAAGAGAAGATGGCCCTCTATAGCCGATATCACGGCATCATCCTTAAGGAAGCGGGAATAGAGCCAACTCCGGAGCTCATCAGCGGTATCTTGAAAAAGTGGATGAGCACCGAGCTGAAGATGGCCCTCTTTGATGACGTGACCCCCACCTTGACCCAGCTAAAGGAGCG
>DAOUMQ010000258.1:0-2172 GCA_034410425.1 Dehalococcoidales bacterium
GGAGGAGACGTTGAACTGGTGGGTGTGGACGATGGGGTGGTTAAGGTAACCCTTAAAGGGGCTTGTGCCGGCTGTCCGGTGGCGGAAATGACCTTGAGGCAGGGTATTGAGCGAGTGCTCAAGGAAGAGATACCCGAGGTCAAGGGAGTGGTCGCGGTTTAAGGGTAGGCTTTTAAAGAGGTGGGATAATGCCGATATACGAGTACGTCTGTTCCAATTGTAAGCAAAAATTCGAGTTGCTCAAGGCCATGAGCCAGTCGGAGGAGGGCGCCACCTGCCCCAACTGTGGCCGTAGCGCCAAGCGGGTGCTCTCGCGGTTCTCCAGGGGCTCTGACGGCGAGACGTCGGCTAACGGCGGCAGCGCCTGTAGCACCTGTAACTCTGGTTCCTGCAGTTCCTGTTCTTTGTGAAGCTTCAAGGAGAGGATAAGAGCTAAAGAAAAGATGAAAACGCTTGTCCTGGGAGTGGGCAACTCCATTCTCACCGACGACGGGGTCGGTATTGAAATTGCCCGCAGGCTCAGGGAGATAAAGCCTGAGTTAGAAGTAATCGAGACCGGTGAAAGCGGCGTCGGCATTCTTGATATAATAGTCGGCTACGATAAGCTCATTATCGTTGATTCGATAGTAACCGAAAAAGGGAAACCCGGAGAGCTCTATAAGCTCGGCATGGAAGCCCTGAAGCCCGCTGAAAATCTGTCTTCATCCCACGGCGTAGATATTGCCACCGCCTACGAGATTGGTCAGGGGCTGGGCTACGACATGCCCGAGCATGTCAGCATATACGCTGTGGAGATAGAGGACAATACCACCTTTGGCGAGAAGTGCACCGGGGAGGTGGAGGGGAGGATAGCGTTTATCGCCGAGCAAATAATAGAGGAGGAAAGACTGTGACTGATTTTGAGCCCAAGATTATAGTCTTTTGTTGTAACTGGTGCTCGTATGCCGGGGCCGACCTGGCCGGCACCTCAAGATTAAAGATTAAGCCCAATTTCAGGGTAATCCGAACCATGTGTTCGGGCAGGGTAGACCCCTCCTTTATTTTCCACGCCTTTGCCAAGGGCGCCGACGGGGTGATGATAGCCGGCTGTCACCCCGGTGATTGCCACTACAGCACCGGCAACTATAAGGCGCGGCGCCGGGTAACATTACTCCAAAAGACGCTCCCCCAGCTCGGCATTGAACCGGAGAGATTGAGGCTGGAGTGGATTTCCGCCTCTGAGGGAACGAAATTCCGCAACACGGTCAACGAGTTCATCGACCAGGTCACCGGGCTTGGTCCCCTCAATAATTAAAGCCCCCCCTTTAAGGCAGATGAGGCTGACCGGAGTAGAGAGATTGACCAGAATCAGTGTCCGTGGGGTGGTGCAGGGGGTCGGCTTCAGGCCCTTTGTCTACCGCTTGGCTCAAGAGCACCATCTTAAGGGTTGGGTGCGCAATACCTCGGGAAGCGTTGAGATTGAGGTCGAGGGCGACAACGGTAGCCTGGACAGCTTCTTAAATGCTCTTAAAGCCCAGGCCCCGCCCATGGCCCGCATTGAAAATATCGAGGTTGTTTCCTATCCGGCCAGGGGCTATACCGACTTCCAGATTGAGCCAAGCCTGAGTCGGCAGGGAGAGTACCAGCTGGTCTCGCCGGATATCGCCACCTGCCAGGACTGTAAGGCTGAGATTTTCTCTTCCGATGACCGCCGTTTCGGCTACCCCTTTACCAACTGCACCAACTGCGGCCCCCGCTTTACCATTATTGAAGACATCCCCTACGACCGCCCCAAGACCACCATGCGCCAGTTCCAGATGTGCCCCCGCTGCCAGCGGGAGTACGATAACCCCTTAGACCGCCGTTTTCACGCCCAGCCCAATGCCTGCCCTGATTGCGGGCCGAAGCTGGAATTAGTCGGCAGCGATGGCAGGGCGGTCGAGGGCGAAGACGTCATTAAAACAGCCAGCCGATTGCTCAAGGAAGGTAAAATCCTGGCGGTCAAGGGTCTGGGTGGCTTTCAGCTTGCCTGTGACGCCACCAGCGATAAAGCGATAGACCTTTTGAGAATCAGAAAGCGGCGCCCTTCCAAGCCCCTGGCGGTGATGATAAGCACCATTGATGAAATCAAGGAGCACTGCCTGGTCTCCGAGGAAGAGCGAGGTTTGCTCGAATCGCCCCAGGCGCCTATAG
>DAOUMQ010000259.1:0-6914 GCA_034410425.1 Dehalococcoidales bacterium
GGGCGACCTTAAAGCGGTCTGCCTTCCCGGTGGCTTCGGCGGGGGAGATGGTTTCTAAAAGCTGCCTGATTTGGGCCGGCGTATTGCTCTTGAGGACGTGGATGGGCAGGTTAGCCGCCTCGGCATCCTTGACCTTCTGTAAGCGACGCCGATAGTAGCCTTTAGAGGTCACGAACAGGTTGGCCTCATTCAGGTTGTTGACTATCTCCGGGCTCAAACGCATCTCTTTGGCTATCTGCTCCATCCGCCCCCGGTTTACCCCGAAGAGATAGAGCTTGGGCAGAGCCTTTGGCTTAAGCGGCGGCTTAGCCACCCTGTTCGGCATCACTATGGCCGCCGGCGCTTCCTTCTTGGTTTTGACCTTTCCGGCCTTGTCAAGCCAGCGGGTCTCGGTGGCTATGGGACGGCCGCGCAAAAGGGCATCGACCGCCTCGCCAACATCGGGGTGGATGGCGACCTTGTCCCAGTCCTGGATTTCGACGACGATATCAAAGGTAGGCGGCGACATCCGCTCCAGTATCGACTTCTGCGTACCCCGCCGCTTGGCCTCCTCATCACCCAGGGTTACCGTCTGAATACCGCCGATGAGGTCGGCTAAGGTCGGGTTCATCATCAGGTTTTCCAGGGCGTTGCCGTGGGCGGTGCCCACCAGTTGCACACCGCGCTCGGCGATAGTCCGTGCCGCCTGGGCTTCAAGCTCGGTGCCAATCTCATCAATGACGATTACCTCGGGCATATGGTTTTCCACAGCTTCAATCATTACCGAGTGCTGCATGGTGGGGGTGGTTACCTGCATCCGCCGGGCGTGACCGATGGCGGGGTGGGGAATATCGCCGTCACCGGCAATCTCGTTTGAGGTATCGACGATGATGACCCGCTTATCGATGTCATCGGCCAGCACCCGCGCCACCTCACGCAGCATGGTCGTCTTGCCTACCCCAGGGCGGCCCAAGAGCAGGACGCTCTTGCCCGACTGGATAAGGTCCTCAATAACCTTTATCGTGCCGAAGACGGCCCTGCCCACACGGCAGGTCAGCCCGACAATGTGCCCCTTGCGGTTGCGGATAGCCGAGATGCGGTGCAGGGTGCGCTCGATGCCGGCGCGGTTATCATCCCCAAAGCTGCTGACCCGGGAAGACACATAATCAATGTCCTCCTCGTCAACCTCCTTGGGGTTTAAAATCATCTCCCGCCGGGGAAAGCGGGCTTCGGGAGGGCGGCCCAGGTCAAGGACCACCTCTAAAAGCTCTTTTATGTCCTTCTGACGGCGCAGTGGCTGGCGAATGTGCGGCGGCAGAATGTCAACCAGGGCATCCAGGTCATCGGTGATTACCTTTTCCAAGATACCTCCTCCAAAAACCTACTTACGCCCGGCGACGATATCCAGAAAATACTGGTGAAATCTGAGGTCGCTGGTCAGCTCGGGGTGAAAAGCCGCCCCCAAAAGCTTGTCCTGCCTGGCGGCGACACCGGTGCCATCAGCCAGCCTGGCCAGTATCTCCGCCCTGCCGTTGGCTTCTTTGATTATGGGGGCACGGATAAAGACGCCAGGGAAAGGCTCTGCCCCCAGCGCCGGTATCGAGAGTTCGGTTTCAAAGCTCTCCCTCTGCCGGCCGAAGGCATTGCGGCTAACGGTTATGTCCATGACCCCCAGAGGCTCCACATCCAGGTCGGAAATACGGCTGGCCATAAGCACCATGCCGGCGCAGGTGCCAAATATGGGCAGCCCACCACGGGCCAGCTTTTTCACCTCGGCGGTCAACTGGTAGGTCAGCATCAACCGGCCGATAGAGGTGCTTTCTCCGCCAGGAATGATTAGCCCGTCCAGACCTGCTAGTTCTCGGGCTAGGCGGACGGGCAAAGCCTCTACCTCCAGTTGTCGTAATATGGCAATGTGCTCAGCAAAGGCTCCCTGCGAGGCAAGGACACCAATTCTCATATTACCACCCTCGGGAAGCTAAGAGTTCTTCGTCGGGGATTTGCTTTATATCCAGTCCGGGCATGGCCTCTCCCAGATTCTTGGAGACCTCGGCGATGATTTTAGGGTCTTGATAGTGGGTGGTGGCCTCAACTATCGCCTTGCCCCTGACCTCGGGGTTGCTGGACTTGAATATACCGGAGCCGACGAAGACGCCATCGGCGCCCAGTTGCATCATCAGGGCGGCGTCAGCCGGGGTAGCCACGCCGCCAGCGGCGAAGTTGACCACCGGCAGTTTCCCGGTCTTATGTACCTCGGCTACCAGCTCGAAAGGCGCCTGCATCTCCTTAGCCACCGCCATCAGCTCGTCCTGAGGGGTATCTACCAGTCGGCGGATGCCGCTCGTCACCGCCCGCATATGCCTGACCGCCTCAACGATATTGCCGGTGCCGGCTTCGCCCTTGGTCCTGATCATAGCCGCCCCTTCACCGATGCGCCGTAGCGCCTCACCCAGGTCACGGCAGCCGCAGACGAAGGGGACCTTAAAGTCGTGCTTCCAGACATGATGTTCCTCATCAGCCGGGGTAAGCACCTCGGACTCGTCTATATAGTCAACACCCAGGGCTTCAAGTGCCTGTGCCTCGACGAAGTGACCGATGCGGCACTTAGCCATTACCGGGATGGAGACCGCCTTCATAATAGCTTCGATAACCGTCGGGTCGGCCATACGGGCGACTCCGCCGGCAGCGCGAATGTCAGCAGGCACTCTCTCCAGTGCCATCACGGCGCAGGCGCCTGCCTCTTGGGCAATCTTGGCGTGCTCAGGCGTGACCACATCCATAATCACCCCGCCTTTAAGCATCTGAGCTAAGCCCGTCTTGACCTTCCAGGTACCAGTTTCCATGTTCCTCTCCTTGCCTCCCTTTACACCATGACTTTTCACACCTGTATTTTACTCTTGTTTAGGGTAGTTATCAACCTCACCCCCTGTGTCCCCCTCTCCACTCTTGGAGAGGGGGAGGAGATAGAAAGAGGGGCTTTCGCCCCTCTCTAGACTCCCTATTAAGCTCCATTATCTCATATGAGCGGTCTTTTTGATGGCATGCCGGGGCGGCGGGGATACTGCTCAGGTGTCGGTGATACCTTATCGATTACCACCAGGTAGCGCTCATCGGCAAAATCTTCCAGCTCAACCCTTTTCACCTCTCGCAGGCTACCGCCCAGCGTGACAATCGCCTTACCTGCCTGGGCTATTTCTGGAGTAAGGCTCCCCTTTTTCTGGGCGATAAAGCCGCCGCCGAGAGCACAGAAAGGCAGGGTCAGCTCTACGAGCGTGGGCAGTGGCGCCACCGCCCGGGAAAGGACCAGCTCAAAGCGCTCCCGGTATTGGTCATCATGGGCAACCTCTTCCGCCCGCCCGACCACGATTTCAACGTCTTCCAGTTCCAGCCTGGCTGTGATGTGGCGCAAAAAGGCGGCTTTTTTAGCCGTAGCCTCAAGCAAGACCAGCTTTATATCGGGGAAGGCGATTTTAAGCGGTATTCCCGGTATACCAGCGCCGGTGCCGACATCGATAACGTTATTTTCTGTCGCTCTCTGCCAGGATAGGGTCACGGTGAGAGCATCGAGGAAGTGCTTTATCTGTACTTCTTCGTAATCGGTGATGGCGGTGAGGTTTATGCGCTTGTTCCAGTCCACCAGTTCCTGATAGTAGACGTCAAACTGCTCAAGCTGGGCTGTGTTAAGCCCCAGCCCCAGTTTCTTAGCCCCGGCTTTAAGCCTTTCCATAGTAGTTATTATAGCATTTATTGACCCCACCCCCCGTTTCCCCTAGGTTTTGTTCCCCAAACCCTCCCACCCTACGGTGGCTGGTGCCCCCTTGAACACCCCAAGCGGGAGGATTTCTCTTAAACAACGCAGGTCAAGCGCCAAAGCCTTTGAGGGCGGGCTGGGTGGGAAACACAAGGTATGCCCAAAAAGGGGGCAGAGGGTTGAAAAGAGGCTGAAGCCCCTATTGGGCGGGTGGGTATGGGAAGCGAGACAACATTTTTGCATTCCAAGCCAGTTTGTGCTATATTTTAGATAGAAAACTAAATAAGGTTAATCGCTAGGGGTGCTATAAAAGGCTGAGAGGCGTTCTGGCGCCAACCCTTGGAACCTGATCTCGGTAATACGAGCGGAGGGAAGCAGCAATGCCGACCAAGGGTTTAATGTAACAGCCAAAAGCCCTTGGTCTTAATTTTTTTAAAGGAGGAGGCAGCTATGACTCAACTGGAACTGGCTAGAGAAGGGACTATTTCACCGCAGATGAGGCTGGTGGCCAAGAACGAGGGGTTGGAGCCAGAGTTTGTCCGCCAGGGTATAGCCGAGGGGACGATAGTCATCCCGGCCAATACCAAGCATAAAAACCTCATTCCCTGCGGCATAGGTAAGGGGCTTAAGACCAAGGTCAACGCCAATATCGGCACCTCCTCCGACTTCGGCGATATAGACACCGAGCTGGAAAAGCTGCGGGTGGCTGACAGCGCCGGCGCCGACACCGTTATGGACCTGTCCACCGGCGGTGATATATCAGCCATCAGGCGGGCTATCATCGCCTCAAGCTCACTGCCCATAGGCACGGTGCCCATCTACCAGGCCGGCATTGAAGCCGTAAACAGGCGTGACGCCATAGTCAAGATGACCGTTGACGACTTGTTTTCGACCATAGAGGAGCACGCCCGCGATGGCGTCGACTTTATAACCGTGCACTGCGGTGTTACCCGCTCCGCCGTTGACCGATTGAGAGCGCAGGGAAGAGTGGCTGACGTGGTATCGCGGGGGGGCGCCTTTATGATAGGCTGGATGCTCCACAACGAGCGGGAAAACCCCCTCTATGAGTATTTCGACCGCCTCTTAAAGATAACGAGAGAGTTCGACGTCACCCTAAGCCTCGGCGATGGCATGCGCCCCGGCTGCCTGGCCGATGCCACCGACCAGGCCCAGATTGAGGAACTGCTGGCTATCGGCGAGCTGGTAAAGCGGGCCAGGGCCGCCGGCGTCCAGGCGATGGTGGAAGGCCCCGGACACCTGCCCCTGAACCAGATTGAAGCCAACGTCCAGCTAGAGAAGGCTATCTGCAAAGAAGCGCCCTTCTACGTATTGGGGCCGCTGGTAACCGATGTCGCCGCCGGCTATGACCACATCACCGGAGCCATCGGCGGGGCTATTGCCGCTGCCGCCGGTGCCGATTTCCTCTGCTACGTGACCCCAGCCGAGCACCTCTCCCTGCCCGACCCCGAAGATGTCAGGCAGGGGGTCATCGCCTCGCGCATTGCCGCCCACGCCGCCGATATAGTCAAAGGGGTAAAGGACGCCGCCGAGTGGGATAGGAAGATGGCCGTGGCCAGAAAGCAGCTGGACTGGGAGGAGCAGGCCAAGCTCTCATTAGACCCGGAGCTGGCCCGCCAGGTCCACGGTAAGCACGCCTCCACCAGCAAGGCCTGCAGCATGTGCGGCCAGTTCTGCGCCATGGAGCTGGTGGAGAAGTATCTGGGTATCTCGGCAGTCAAGTGCCAGTTATAAAGGAGGAGAATAATGCCACTATTTCAACCGGTTAAGGAAAGTGAAGTAACCAGGGCTATCGTCAGCAGCTTTCTCCACCAGGTCGAAGAGTATGCTGAGAGCGATATTATTATTGTCGGCGCCGGCCCCAGCGGGCTGGTGGCGGGCAGAGAGCTGGCTAAAGCCGGACTAAAGACCGTGATTATTGAGCGCAATAACTACCTGGGCGGCGGCTTCTGGAGCGGCGGCTATTTTATGAACAAGGTTACCTTAAGAGCGCCGGCCCAGGAGTTCCTCGACGAGCTGGGGGTGCCCTGCTCAGCGGCCAGTAAGGGGCTATACGTAGCCGATGCCCCCCACGCCTGCTCCCGACTCATCGCCGCCGCCTGCGATGCCGGGGTCAAGGTCTTTAACCTGACTATAGTCGAAGACATCGTAATTCACCAGGATAACCGTATAGCCGGGGTGGTGGTCAACTGGAGCCCTGTCATCCATCTTCCCAGAGAGGTCTCCGCCCTTGACCCGATACCCCTGGAAACCAGGGTGGTCATCGACGCCACCGGCCACGATGCCAGCGTATGCCAGAAACTGGTGAAAAGGGGCATGCTCCAGCTAGTGGGAGAAGGGGCACTCTGGATTGATAAATCGGAGGAAGCGGTGGTCGAGCGCACCAGCGAGGTCTACCCCGGGTTGATTGTCACCGGCATGGCCGTGGCCAGCGTCTTCGGTCTGCCCCGCATGGGGCCTACCTTCGGCGGTATGCTCTTCTCCGGCAAAAAAGCCGCCGAGGTCGCCCGGAAAATCGTATCGAAAAGATAAAGCAAAATGAAAAGCAGTCTTTATATAGGCAGGATATTCGGCATCCAGTTCCGTCTGCACTGGACCTGGTTCGCCATATTCCTCTTGGTGACCTTCTCCTTCTCCTGGCAGCTCTTCCCGGAAATCTACCCCGACTGGAGCCAGTTTCTCTACTGGTCTATCGGCATCGCCACCAGCCTGCTCTTCTTCGCCTCGGTGCTGGCCCACGAGCTGGCCCACAGCCTGGTGGGCAGAGCCAACGGCATCCCGGTAAAGAGCATAACCCTGTTTATCTTCGGCGGCATAGCCCACATGACCAGGGAGCCAACCAAAGCCGGCGCCGAATTCAAGATGGCGGCGGCCGGCCCCGCCTGCAGCCTGGTAATCGGCGGGGTTTTCGCCCTGGTCTGGTTCCTAACCCAGGACATAGCCGAACCACTATCGGCAATGGCCTTCTACCTGGCCCAGATAAACGCCCTGGTGGCTGTTTTCAACCTGATTCCGGGCTTCCCCTTAGACGGCGGGCGCGTCTTCCGCTCCCTGATGTGGCGCTTCAGCGGCAACTACCAGCGTTCCACCCTGATTGCTACCCGGGTGGGGCAGGGCATAGCCTATAGCTTTATTCTGGGCGGTATCCTGCTGGTGATTCTCCTCC
>DAOUMQ010000260.1:0-1722 GCA_034410425.1 Dehalococcoidales bacterium
CCGCCTCGGGGACAAGGTGGTGAATTGATTGACCCCGGCTAACCATCCGCCTGATTCCGGAGGCGTTGACATCCACCCTCGGCTGGTCGAGAAGGATAACCCGCTGAGACAGCCCGGGTATAGCCTTCTCCAGGGAGCTGAGGTCGGGGGTGGGAGAGTCCACCCTGGGCACGGCCACCAAACGGCAGAGCTTTATCAATCTTGAAGGCTCCCGCCACTGGGGGAGCTGGTTCAGGTTATCCCAGCCCAGGATAAAAAAGAGCTCATCGCCGGCGCCGAGGCGGGCCTTCAACTCGGCGATGGTGTCCACGGTATAGGTGGGGCCGGCCCGCTCTATCTCCGTAGCCGATAGCTTGAAGTAGGCCTTACCGGCAATAGCCAGACGCACCATCTCCAGCCGGTGCTCGGCCGGCGAGATAGCGTTGTTCGCCTTCAGCCAGGGCTCGCCGGCGGGCACGAAAAGCACCTCGGCCAAGTCCAGCCTGCCCCTGGCCTCCTCAGCCACCAGCAGGTGACCGAGATGGATGGGGTCGAAGGTCCCCCCCAATACGCCGATATTCATGCTACTGGCTACTCCCATTAAAAGATTGCGGCAACCGAGCCCTCTTGCTCACCCTGGGCTTGGGATGAAAGACCTTCCTCGGCGTCTTTGCCCCCGCCCTGCCGGCAGAGCCGAGCATCTTCATCGCCGCCTCCATGAGCCCGGGTAAGCCCTCGCCGCTGGCCGCCGAGACCAGAAAAGCCTTAGTGCCGACAGCGGCCAGGCCCTGCTTTATCTCATCTAACCGCGCCCTGACCGGGGGCAGGTCAATCTTGTTTACCGCCACCAGCTGAGGCTTACTGGCCAGGGCCGAATCGAACAGGCTGAGCTCGGTATTCACCTTGGCCATGTCCTCGGCCGGTGACGCCGAACCACCGTCCACCAGGTGGATGAGCACCTTGGTGCGGGCGATATGGCGCAGGAAGTCGTGGCCCAGCCCCTTGCCTAAGTGGGCGTCGTCTATCAGCCCCGGAATCTCGGCCAGGACAAAGCTCTGCTGCCCGACCTCGACCACGCCCAGCACCGGCTCGCGGGGGGTGAAGGGATAGCTGGCTATCCTGGGCTTAGCCGCCGAGACCGCGGCCAGTAGTGTCGACTTGCCTACATTAGGATAACCGATAAGGCCGACATCGGCGATGAGCTTTAGCTCCAGTAATATGGAATGCTCCTCGCCAGCCTCCCCCTTCTCGGCAATCTGCGGTGCCTGGTTGGTCGAGGTGGCGAAGCGGGTATTGCCCAAGCCCCCCCGGCCCCCCTTGGCCACCACTACCTCCTGCCCCGGTTTTTCCAGGTCGGCGATGAGGCTATCACCGGCAATCTGCAGCTTGTAAGAGACCACCGTCCCCACCGGCACCCCTATGACAACGTCCTCCCCATTCCGCCCGTGCTTCTTCTTGCCCCCACCGTTGCCACCGCTGGCCGCCTTAAAGCGCCTCTTCTGCCGGAAAAATTTAAGACTGGTAACCGACCTATCGGCCCTGACGATGACGTCACCGCCATCACCGCCGTCGCCGCCGTCGGGCCCACCGAAGGGAACAAACTTCTCATGGCGGAAGCTGACCACGCCGTCGCCGCCGTCACCCGCTTTTACTTCTATCTCCGCCCGGTCAAACATGAGACACCCTTCCAAAACAATTCTTTAGAGCCTTATTAAAATAGCTATTTTAAAATATACTGATGTC
>DAOUMQ010000261.1:0-2485 GCA_034410425.1 Dehalococcoidales bacterium
ACGCGGGGTGGAGCAGTGGAAGCTCGTTGGGCTCATAACCCAAAGGTCGCAGGTTCGAATCCTGCCCCCGCTACCAAGAATAATGAGGCAAGCCTGTTTGGCTTGCCTTTTTGTTTTCTCTCGACTTCTTGAACAAGGCCTGCCAAACCAAGGCGATGCCACGCTGTTGGTGACTTCATAATAGCTGAAAGGAAAGCACGTGATAAACAGCATCTTGTCTATAAAGCAGATGCTTATAGACAAGAGGGTTATGGCTGATGTCTGCGTCTTACTAACAGGAAATAAACTAAGGATGCAGTGGTGCCGGCTATGAGTAATATAACCCACCAGTAAACACTGAGCCACGGTGGTGAAGACGCCGGAGCTAAAGAAGGTTCCGGGGCTAGAACAATAAATTCCCCGGTGAGACCGTTTACATCAACGGCATAGGTTCCTGAGGCGTCCTTGCTTACCGTAAAAGATAGCTGCCGCCTTTCCCCGGCAGCTAGAGTGATTACCCTACTTTGTTCTATTTCCCCGTCTATCCTTAAAGTCAACGTGTAACTACCCTCAAGCTGGCCAGTGTTCTGAACAATGGTAGAAATAGTTACCGGCTCCCCGATTTCCGCTTGAGCCGGATTGATGTCAAGCTCACCTAGCTCGAACTGTGCTGAGGGAGTTGATGGCACTGTTTCGGCAAAGATGGCAAATATTGAGGTGTGGGTTATTAAGACGGTTATTCTATCGCTCTGGGCAACACCGCCATAAACTGGCTCCAGTCCTATCCAACCATCCCCCGCTTCATAATAGGCAACCACTATCGAGGTGGTGTCTGTCGATAACCAGTCCGTATCGTAGCTCAGTGTCAATTCAACTGGCTTATCAAAGAAGAGTGAGTAAGGCGCTGGATCACCAATGTAGCCAGTGATGTAATAGGCCGGACCAACCATTTCCATCCCATCCGCAGGGGGTGGTGGTTCTTCACAGAGCCTCATCTCTATTCTGCTTGGCACCCCACCGTTAGCGCAGGTGACCCTGGTACCCTGGCTGAACTCCAGCCCGTACTCATTATTCGGATCAGAGGCTACAAAAGCGTTAAGGAGTATCCCCCAGGAGTTGACCTCGGCCACAGTTATCTCGCCCATGATATCTATCTCAAGCTGTTGGTGACTCGGTGTCCAACCCCCACCCCCTCCCCCAGGCGGCGGTAATTCCTCAAGCAGGTAGTTTATGGTGAAGGAAAAACTGTCCTCCTGAGAATCGTTTTGAGGCCCTCCCGTTTCGGCGAACCCCCACTCCCAAACCAGGATGAGAGTTTCACCGGAGAAGAGCGTATTTATCCTGATATAGTTTGTATCGGCGGCACTTTGTGGCAGCTGGTGAATTGTAGCCGGCAAAGTCACGTTGGTGCTCAACCGCTGGCAGGAAAGATTGAACAGCACATAGTCATCAAGGACCGCGCCATCGCTCCCGCCATCGACCTCCTCAATATCACTTATCCAGATGGTAACCTCCCCGTCCTCGCTGCCGACATTGCGTAGCTCAACAGTCTGGGTACCACTGTCGCCAGGCTTAATATTAGCTATATCCCAGCTGGTAGCTCCGCCGCCAGCCAGCTCCAGGTCTATAGGTTCCTGAGCCTGCGCCGGCACGGGCAGAAACCCTATTGCAGCTAACCCCAGAATTAGGGCTAGAATTAGTCTGATACTAACCTTGGCCGCTTCTGATAACATGGCTTTATCCCCGAATCTTGTCCTAATAGTGATAGACTCTAACCTCCTCTAAGATTGGAGTCCGGGACGGGTCTGAAGTAGTTAAAGTCGCCCGCCACTGCATGTATCTCCCTGAAGGCAGTCCGGAAGTGATCGGGGAGGTTCCCCCAACCGGGAGCCAAGAAGCATCAGGAAAACCGCCGTTCAAGGTATCGGCTGCCCTCACCTCAAAGGTTATATCGGTATTGCTGGGAATAATTTCGTCCCAGAACAGGGCGTCCCAGCTGGCCCCAGGTACTCCGGTATCCAGAGTCCGGGAAGTAATGGTGCCGGGGGAGATATAAGCTATAACTGGTTTTGGTTGCTCGCTTCCTACAATACAAAAAGTAGAGGGGGAATATTGGTTGTTATAGCAGGTCATAATCCATTCAGCACTTCTGGCTATGTTTGAGACCCGGACCTCGGTGACGAGACCATCAAGGCGCCTCTGAGCGGCACCACATTGACCAATTCTAAGGTCGGTGTCCCAATAGGTTCTATCGGTCTCCGTTCCCGTATCGGTCCCCACCGGGTTGCCGTTCAAGTAGAGCGCTCCTGATGGTGAAGTCCCGGCATTTGTCAATACCCCTACCGCATAATTCCAACCGCTGGTATCCGAGAAGGCGATGTCAATCTCAACCGCTGGGGCGAAATCACCACTAGAAAACTCGTAACCATAGAAGAAACCTAATCGGTCAGCAGTACTCATACGACCGATTGTCAAGTGCATCTCATGAGTGGCGGCTTGTCCAGGT